>DASPIO010000162.1:0-45126 GCA_035629155.1 Azospirillum sp.
GAAGGAAGAACAGAAGTCCGCCCCCATCACGATCAAGAAGTACGCCAACCGGCGGCTCTACAACACGGCAACGTCCAGTTACGTGACGCTCGACCACCTCTGCCAGATGGTGAAGGACGGCCTGGACTTCGTGGTCTACGACGCCAAGACGGGGGAGGACATCACCCGCTCGGTCCTCACCCAGATCATCGTCGAGGAAGAGAGCAAGGGACAGAACCTGCTGCCGATCAGCTTCCTGCGCCAGCTCATCGGTTTCTACGGCGACAACATGCAGTGGATGGTGCCGCGGTACCTCGAATACAGCATGCAGTCCTTCGCCCGCAATCAGGAGCAGATGCGCGACTATTTCCAGAACACGCTGGGCGGGATGTTCCCCTTCGGCCGCCTGGAGGAGATGGGCAAGCAGAACCTCGCCATGTTCGAGCGCGCGATGCGCATGTTCACCCCCTTTGGCGCCGAGGGCGGCCCAGGCGAGCATGCCCACCCCCCGCAGGGCGCGCAGCCGGCCGCCAAGCCCGGCGACCACTCGCTGGACGATCTGCAGAAGCGGATCGACGATCTGCAGAAGCAGATCGCCAACATCACCAAGACGAAGCCCGAGAAGTGATGATCCCCCCTCCCCCGGCGACGCCAGGGGAGGGTGCGTTCCGCTACGCTACCCCAGCTTCACGTACCCGCGTTCGATGATGCGCTGCGCCGCCTCGAAGACGGCGACCATCTCCTCGTAGGCCTTGCGGTGATGCTCCACCTCGGCGACGGCGGCGGCGTCGGGGTGGCGCTGTTCGGCCATCTTCAGGCCGGCGCGGATGTAATCGGCGCGCAGCTCGGCCACCCGCACCGCCAGCTTCAGGAAGTTCTCGCGGTTGAGGTTGGGAATCTCCTGGCCGATGATGACGCAGTTCGCTTCCAGAACCGCGGCCTCCATGTTCTCCAGGAATTGCATGACGCGGTGCCGGTTGGCCTCGTCGGCGAGTTCCGGCGTCAGCAGCCTGTCGACCTTGCCCTTGCTGTATTCCCCGACGATCTTACCGCCCGTCATGGTGCTCTCCGCCTGCGTGGGACGCGCCATGATCGCACCAACGCGCCCCGACCGCCAGCGGCCTTAACCATCAATCCCGGAACAGATGCGGGACGATCGCCGCCTCGGGACCGACACGCGGGTCGGCCGATTCGCGCACGCTCATGCCCAGGCATTTGTCGCCGACGATCCAGGCATGCAGCGCCGCGTGCGCCCCGTCCTGCTCGAACATCGGCGGCGCCTCCATCCACAGGCAAGGCCCGTCCGGGAAGGCGCCGGTGCCCACCGTGATGCGGCCGTGCTCGACCAGCCGCGTCGGCGCGTGGTCCAGCCCCGCCGCGGCGCGCAGGATCAGCGCTTCGCCGGCGCCGATGCCCTCCTCGCCCAGCGACGCGCGGCACAGGTTGGGGTGGCCGGGGTACAGCTCCCACAGCAGCGCCAGCAGCGCGTGGTTGGCCATCGGCCAGCGCCACACCGGCTCGACCACCGCCATGCCGGCGCCGCGCAGGTGCTGGGCGAAGCTGTCGTCGACCATCGCCTCCCACGGGTAGAGCTTGAGCAGCCAGGCGATCGCCGCGCCATCCTGGTCGCGGAAGCGGCCCTGGTCCCAGACGATGTCCTGCAAGGGCAGCAGAGTCGTGGCGATGCCCGCTTCCGCCGCGGTGGCGGCGAGGTAGATCAGTTCCCCCTCGCGCACCGGGTCGGGCGTGAGGCAGCCGAGGTGCAGGTGCTCACGCCCCGGCCCGGCCGCCGCCAGTTCCTCCCACCGCTCGACCAGCGCCTCGTGCAGGCCGTTGAACTGGTCGTGGCCGGAATACAGCGCCTCCAGCCAGTTGCCCTGGACGATGGATGCTGCGAACAGCCCGTCCGGCTGGTCGTAATTGGTGCCCAGCAGCTTGAGCGAATCACGTCCGTCGTAGGCCAGCGCCAGCCGGCCGACCAGACCGCCCGCGCGCTCGTTGATGCCGAAGGGGCGCCAGTAGTCGGCCCACGCCGCCTCCACCAGCCGCGCCGCCTCGCCGCGCAGGCCCAGGCGGCCGAGCAGGCGCCGGTCGACGGCGACGCGCACCGCCTCGCGCACCATGCCGTGCAACTCGTCCGCGACGCTCTCGATCAGGTCGATCTGCTGCGGCGAGAATTCATAGCGCACGTCCTCCCGCCACGCCACGGCGGCGGGGGCCGCGGCGGTGCCGAAGGGGTACTTGCGGATCCCCGGGCGCCAGTCGACCCGGGGCGTCACCGTCACTCTGCGCATCGCGTCACCACCCGAAACGCTGAATCAACAGGCGATCCGGCGACCGGTCGCGGCCCTTCCCGACGCGCGGGGACGGAGACGGCAATGCCGGGAAACGACGGCGACGGGCTCAAGGACGGGTTCTCCAGGATGGGGCGGCGGGCGGGCGGCGCGCATAATTCCCGCACAATCGTCGCAGCACAAGCGCCGGATGCCGCACCGCAAGGCGGAGCGGCTATGCTGCCGGGGCGTCCAGCCCGACACGCCGGTACAGCTCCGGCCGGTGCCCCTCCCAATGCTCGATCCGCACGTCGGTGGCCGGGCGGTCGTAATAGTTCCACGGGATGTGGCGGGCGTTGAGGCCGACGAAGTGCGCGCCACAGCGGCCCAGCTCCACCCGGTGCGGCCAGAAGGGGGAGCACACGCTCACCTCGTCCAGCGTCACCGTGCGGCAGGCACCGGCCCGCTGGAGCGCCGCCACCTGCAGCCCCTGCTCGTCCAGCTCCGACGCGAGCGGCCCGGGCACCGCGCCCAGCATGCCCCGCAGCGCCGCCGTCAGGTCGAAGCCGGCCGGCAGGCCGCGGATGCCCAGGTTGCGCGGCTCCGGCCCGCACCAGGGGGCGAAGCGTCCGAAAGCGGCGGTGACGTCCTCCGCCAGCACGAACGGGCCGCCGGTCGGGTCGTCCAGCCACAGACGCAGGGCCTCTGGCCGGTCCCACAGGATCAGGTCGTTGTCCAGCGACAGCTCGGGCAGATCGGGAAACAGGCGCGGCGGCGCGAACTTCCACGCCACCCCTTCCGCCATCCCGGCGTCGAGCCGCCCGGCCAGCGCCGCCGGCAACCCGTGCGCCGGCCGCCACGCGACGGCGGCCGGCACCGGGCCGGTGCGCCGCCGCGCCTCGTCCAGCGCCACGGTGTTGACGACCACGGCATGGGACGCCTCCGCGCCGAACAGGCGCCACGCCCCCCACAGCGAGAGCCGCAGCGCCTCGAATCCGCGCGGGCTGACGTCGCCGATCGTCCAGCGGATGCCGAGACGCGGGCGGGAACCGGCCGAGGCGGGTATGAGAGGCATGCGCATCACCGTGAGCGGAGGAACGTCGAACGGATGCGACGGCAACCCGGCACGCGGCGACGCGGTTCCCCGATCAGCCGCGCGACGTTCCGCCGCCAGACAGCCGTATGCCGGGCCGCGTCGACCGGGAGCGGCGGAGGCCGGAAGCGGGTGAGGTGGACCCGCTCAGTGAGACAACCGAGGTGGCGGGTTAAGCGAGGGTCCCGCCGGGTCATGACGCCTGGACGATGCTCGGCATCGGCGTGGACGCGGGCGGCGCTAGACCGTCGCCCGGCTGACGCCCAGAAGCTGGCATTGCCGGGTCATCGGCAGGATGGGATGCGCGCGATCGATCATCGCGCGACGCTGGGCCCGGCCTACCTGCCAGTTCACCCACGGTGCGGCCGCCCTTGATGGCGGCCAACGCCACCTTCGCCTTGAACGTCGCGCTGTGCTTTTGCCCAGTCTGTTTCACGTGCGGCTCTCGAGTCTGCGCCATTTATAGGAGCAGGACTCTCGCATCGCCACCTGTCTCAGATGCGGGGTCCAGCTCAGCCGGCCAGTCCGAACTTGACGGTGCCGCCGCAACGAATGCGTTGAATAGTTTCATCTGAAACGATACGTTCGGCCAAACGCCCATACGGCGCCCATATAAGGAGGGACCATGTCCAAGGCATTCGCCTCGCAAGCCGACCTGGAGGAGAAGAAGGTCAGCTTCGACAAGCTGTCCGACAACGCCTACGCCTACACGGCGGAGGGCGATCCCAACACCGGCATCGTCATCGGCGACGACGCGGTGATGGTGATCGACACGCAGGCCACGCCGGTGATGGCGCAGGACGTCATCCGCCGCATCCGCGAGGTGACCGACAAGCCGATCAAGTACGTGGTGCTGTCGCACTACCACGCGGTCCGCGTGCTGGGTGCGTCGGGCTACGCGCCGCAGCACATCATCGCCAGCCACGACACCCACGACCTGATCGTCGAGCGCGGCGAGGCCGACATGGCCAGCGAGATCGGCCGCTTCCCGCGCCTGTTCCGCGCCGTCGAATCCGTGCCCGGCCTGACGTGGCCGACCATCGCCTTCCGGGGCGAGATGACGCTGTGGCTGGGCAAGCTGGAGGTGAAAATCCTGCAACTGGGCCGCGGGCACAGCAAGGGCGACACGGTCGTCTGGCTTCCGCAGCAGAAGATCCTGTTCTCCGGCGATCTGGTCGAATACGGCGCCACGCCCTACTGCGGCGACGCCTATTTCACGCACTGGCCGGCGACGCTGGACGCGCTGACCGCGCTGAAGCCGGAGAAGCTGGTGCCCGGCCGCGGTGCCGCGCTGGTGACGCCCGAGCAGGTGAAGGACGGCCTGGACGGCACCCGCGCCTTCGTCAGCGAACTGTTCGCCGAGGTGAAGAAAGGCGTGGCGGCCGGCAAGGAGCTGGGTGCGGTGTACAAGGACACCTACGCGGCGCTGAAGCCGAAGTACGGGCACTGGGTGATCTTCGACCACTGCATGCCCTTCAACGTCACCCGCGCCTACGACGAGGCGACCAAGTACCCCGACCCCCGCATCTGGACCGCCGAGCGCGACCAGGAAATGTGGCGCACGCTGGAAGGGTGACGAAAAGCGAAAAGCCCCTCTCCCTTGACGGGAGAGGGGGTGGGGAAAGGGTAGACCGTAGGTTGGGTCTGGACCCAACACTGTCCGCGACGGGAAGGGCGTTGCCCTCACCCTTCCCTCCCCCGCCGGAGGCGGGGGAGGGATTGAGCAACGTCACACCCCCTGGCGCGCGATGCGCATGGCGTCCTTCAGCACGTCCATGTCACCGATGTGGTTGGCGAGCAGCAAGACGAGCTTGGCGTTCACCATGGCGCTCTGCTCGGCGCTGAGGTCGCGGTGGGTGTCGATCAGCGCCTCGTAGAAGTCGTCGGGGCTGGCGAGGCGGTTTTCGGTCACGAGCTGGGACATGCTGTCTCCTCCGATCACAGGCCGATGGCGCGGTTCAGCGCGGCGTTGAGCTTGGACGCGTCGAAGGCGCGCCAGCGGGCGGCGACGTGCTGGTCCGGCCGCACGAGGTACACGGTGCCGGGCTTGGCGTCGTAACGCTCGGCGAAGCGGCCGTTGACGTCCACCAGCGCGTTGGCGCCGGCGTCGCGGCGGCGGTCGGTGACGACGTGCCAGGTGAACGGCACCTTGCCCTTCTCCAGGCCCGCCATGGCGTCGGCCACCTCGGCCGGCACCGGCTCGGAGCCTGCGTAGTAGAGCGCCACGAAGCCGTTGCCCAGCGTGTCCATCAGCCAGCCGGCACCGTGGTCGGCGGTCTCCACCGGCGCGTCGGTGGCCGGGGCGCCGGGCACCATCCTGCCGGCGAACGCATCCTCGTCCGGCGTGTTCAGGCGGCTGTCCACATAGGTGGTCGGCGTCGACAGGCGGCCGGAGTTGACCAGCGAGCGGGCGAAGGGATGCTCGGCCGCGAGGCTCAGAACCGCGTCGCGGAAGGTGCGGCTCATCTCGCTCTTGGGCGTGATGAAGTCGGTGGAGCGGGTGGAGTTCAGCAGGTTCTCCTTGGCCGCCGCCACGCGCTCGTCGGAATAGGTGTCGAGCAGGCTGTCGGGCGCCAGCCCGTCCATCACCAGCTTCAGCTTCCACACGAGGTTGTCGGCGTCCGGCACACCCGAGTTGGCGCCGCGCGCGCCGAAGGGCGACACCTGATGCGCGCTGTCGCCGGCGAACAGGATGCGCCCGGCGCGGAAGTTCTCAAGCCGGCGGCACTGGAAGGTGTAGACGCTGACCCACTCCAGCTCGAACTCGGTGTCCTCGCCCAGCATGGCCTTCAGGCGCGGGATCACCTTTTCCGGCTTCTTCTCCTCCTCCGGGTCGACGTTCCAGCCCAGTTGGAAGTCGATGCGCCAGACGTTGTCCGCCTGCATGTGCAGCAGGGTCGACTGCTTGCGATGGAACGGCGGGTCGAACCAGAACCAGCGCTCGGCCGGGAAGTCGGCCTTCATCACGACGTCGGCGATCAGGAAGCGGTCCTGGAACACCTCGCCCACAAAGTCCAGGCCCAGCATCTTGCGGATGGAGGACTTGGCGCCGTCGCAGGCGATGACCCAGTCGGCTTCCAGCGCGTAGACGCCGTCCGGCGTCTCCACCTGCACCAGGACGCTGCCGTCCTGCTGCTTCACCGAGAGCACGCGCGACTTCCAGCGGATGTCCACCAGCCCGGTCTTGCGGGCGTCGTCGATCAGGTACTCCTCCAGGTAATACTGCTGGAGGTTGATGAAGGCGGGGATCTTGTGGTCCGGCTCCGGCAGCAGGTCGAACTGGTAGACCTGGCTGTCGCCATGGAAGACCTTGCCGACCTTCCACACCACGCCCTTGTCGATCATGCGCCGGGCGGTGCCCAGACGGTCCCAGACCTCCAGCGCGCGCTTGGCGTAGCACACCGCGCGGCTGCCGATGGAAACGGTGTCGTCCTCGTCCAGCACCACCACCGGCACGCCCTTGCGCGCCAGGTCGAGCGCCGCGGTCATGCCGACCGGGCCGGCACCGACGACGACCACCGGGTGGCGCTTCACGGTGCCCGTGCGCTGCTCCTCCGACTGGACGTAGGGGAACTTCGGGTACGAGTAGGCTGACAGCATTTTTTGCGTTCCTCCCAACAGGATTATTCCCGGACGATACATTTTCATCCGAGACGTTTTCAAGTGAAAACATCAGCCTGCCGGCGGACCGCCGCGCGCCACTCAATCCCCTTCGGCGACCTCCTCCGCAAAGGCGGCGATGCGCTCCTTCGGCAGGGCGGCGATCTCGCCGGCCTGTGCCTCCAGCTTGGCGAAGGCGGCGTCCAGGCGGGCCTGCTCCTCCGGCCCCAGCGCCGACATCAGCCGCGCCTCGATGGCGCGGGCCAGCGGCACGATCTGTTCGTAGACACGGCGGCCCTTGGGCGTCAGGCTGACCTGGGCGGTGCGGCGGTCGGCGCGCCCGGTGCCGCGCACGATCAGTTCGGTGTCCAGCATGCGCGCCATGGCGCGGCTGACCTGCACGCGGTCCATGGCGGTGAGCGAGGAGAGCGTGGTGCCGCTCAACGTCTCCCCCTCCTCCAGCCCGCCCAGCACGGCGATGATCCGCCATTCCGGGATGGTGAGGTCGAAGCGGTCGGCGTAGAGCTTCGCCACCGTCTGGCTGACCGTGGTGGCGAGCACGTGCAGGCGGTAGGGCCAGTGCCGCTTCAGCGTGAAGGTGTTCGGACCGGCCATCGCGTTCGCCCCCGTTTCGTTCACCATAGCACGTACCGCACTTCCGTGCGAATGCAACAGTTTCCGGTGAAACAATAGCGAAGGCCGGCCCGTTCCCGCCCACACCTGGGGGGCGCACGGTCACCCGCTGTTGCGCAGGCCCGCCGCCACACCGTTGATCGACATCAGGATCCCGCGCTTCACGCGCTCGTCCCCGCTGCCGCCGCGGTGCCGGCGCAGCAGTTCGATCTGCACGTGGTTCAGCGGGTCCATGTAGGGGAAGCGGTTGCGGATCGAGCGCACCAGCAGCGGGTTTTCCGCCAGGAAATCCGCCTGCCCCGTGATCGCCAGCAGGTGGCGCCTGGTCAGGTGCCATTCGTCGCGGATGCGCCCGAAGATCCGGTCGCGCAGATCGGCATCCGCCACCAGCTCGGCGTAGCGCGCGGCGATGGCGAGGTCGCTCTTGGCCAGCACCATGTCCATGTTGGACAGCAGCATGCGGACGAATGGCCACGCCCGGTGCATGCGCTGCAACAGCTCCAGCCCGTCCGGCCGCTCCCGCAGCCACGCTTCGACCGCGCTGCCGAAGCCGTACCAGCCCGGCAGCATCAGCCGGCACTGCGCCCACGAGAACACCCAGGGGATCGCCCGCAGGTCCTCGATCCGGTCGGACTTGGTGCGCGACGCCGGGCGGCTGCCGATGTTCAGCGTCGAGATTTCCGAAATCGGCGTCGCCTGCCGGAAGTACTGCGTGAAGCCCGGCGTCTCGTACACCAGCCCGCGGTAGGCGCCGAACGCCAGTTGGGACAGCCGCTCCATGGCGTCGTAGAAGGACTCCGCCGGCTCGACGTCGTTCTCCAGGTCGAGAAGCGTCGCCTCCAGCGTGGCGGCGGTCAGGACTTCCAGGTTGCGGCGCCCGACCTCGGGGTTGGAGTACTTGGACGCGATGACCTCGCCCTGTTCGGTGATGCGGATCTGGCCGGAGACGGCGCCCACCGGCTGCGCCAGGATCGCCTGGTAGCTGGGCCCGCCGCCACGGCCGACCGAGCCGCCGCGGCCGTGGAACAGGCGCAGGCGCACCGCGTGACGGGCGAACAGCTTCGCCAGCTCGATCTCCGCCTTGTACAGCTCCCAGCCCGACGTGAGGAAGCCGCCATCCTTGTTGCTGTCCGAATAGCCCAGCATCACCTCCTGCTCGTCGCCGCGCGACGCGACCAGGGCGCGGTAGACGGGCAGCGAGAACAGCCGCTCCATGGTGGCCGGCGCCTGGCGCAGGTCGCCGATCGTCTCGAACAGCGGGATGATGTTCATGGCGAGCGCCGGTTCGGCGCCCGGCGTCAGCAGCCCGGTCTCCTTCAGCAACAGCGCCACCTCCAGCAGGTCCGATGCGCCGTCGGTCTTGGAGATGATGCAGTTGGGCAGCGCCGCCGCGCCATAGGTGCGGCGGATCTCGCGGGCGGCGGCGAAGATCGCCAGTTCGCCCGTCGTCTCCTCGGAATAGGCCTGGAAGGGCGAGTGCAGCGGGCGCGGCGACGCGATCTCCTCGGCCAGCAGCGCGATGCGCCCATCCTCCGGCAGCGCCGTGTAGTCGGCGCAGCGGCCGGCCACCGCCAGCAGTTCGGCCACCGTGCGCTCGTGCACGTCGGAGTTCTGGCGCAGGTCGATGGGCGCCAGATGGAAACCGAAGACCTGCACCGCCTTGATCAGCCGGCGCAGCCGCCCGGCGGCCAGCCGGGCCGCGCCCATGGACTTCAGGGAGGTGTCCAGCACCTCCAGGTCGGCCAGCAGTTCGGCGGCGGCGCCGTACGGTTCGGCCCTGGCGACCTCGGTGCGCAGCGCCTCGTGCTGGTCCAGCTTGCGCGCGGTGGCGGCGGTGCGGGCGTACATGCCGCTCAAGGCACGCCGGAACGGCTCGTCCTCCCGGTGCGGCGAGGTGTCGGGGGAGCGGGCGGCCAGTTCCGCCAGATCCGGCGCGACGTCCTTCAGCAGCTTGGACAGCGGCAGCTCGCCGCCCAGCTCGTGGATCTCCGACAGGTAGTGGTCGAAGGCGGCGGCGGACTGCCGGCGCACCGCCTCGCGCAGGATGGGGGCGGTGACGAAGGGGTTGCCGTCGCGGTCGCCGCCGATCCACGAGCCGATGCGGAAGAACGGCGGCAGGTTCCATTCCTGGTCCGGGTAGCGGCGCGCCAGCAGGTCCTCGAACCGGCAACAGAGCTTCGGAAGTTCGGCGAAGAAGGTGTCGGTGTAGTAGGAGATGCCGTTCTTCACCTCGTCGATGACGGCGAGGCGTTGCGGGCGCAGCATGCGCGTGCGCCACAAGGTCAGGATGGCGGCCTGCAGCGCCTCGTCGTTTTCGGCCGCCTCCTCGGGGGTCAGGCGGGAACGGTCGCGGGCGTCCAGCAGCGCGGCCACCTTGTGCTCCAGCGCCAGGATGCTCTTGCGCTGCACCTCGGTCGGGTGCGCGGTCAGCACCGGGCTGACCAGAGCGTGACGGAGGAATTCCGCGAGGCGGCCGGCGCCGATGCCGGCCTGCTCCAGCCGCTCCAGCGCGTGCGGCAGCGTGCCCTCGCGCGGTGGCGAGCCGGCGATGGCGTGGTCGCGGTTGCGGCGGATGTGGTGCTGGTCCTCGGCGATGTTGGCCAGATGCAGGAAGTAGGAGAAGGCGCGCACCACGGATATCACGGTGTCGCGCGGCAGGCCGTTGAGGATGTCGGCCATCTCGCGCCCGGCCGAGGCGTCGTCGTCGCGGTTGAAGCGCACCGAGGCCTGACGCACCCGCTCGACCACGCCGAAGCAGGCTTCACCCTCCTGATCGCGCACGGTGTCGCCGAGCAGACGCCCGAGCAGGCGGATGTCGTCGCGCAAGGGCGCGTCCTTGTCGGTGAGGGCGGCATCGGCGGTGCGGGTCATGGGCGCGTGTGCTCCGGTGGCGTGCTGGGTGCGGCTGATGGCAGAGTTAGACCAATCGGCCGCGATGTCACGCCCGTTCCGCGCGCTTCGCGGCGTTCAGGCCTGCCGGATCTGCAAGGGCCGCGACGGCGGACCGTGGCACAGCCGGCGGCTCATCGCCCGGACGCCAGCAGCTTGGGGTTGGACACCGCCAGCCGGGCGCGCGTCACCTCGGCCAGCACCGCCCGCAGAGCCGCCTGCCGGTCGGGGGCGTCGAAGACGCCGCGGTCGATGGCCGCGCACAGGCGGGGCAGCAGCGCGGCCAGTTCGCCCTCCTCGCCCAGCAGGGCGCCGACGGCGGACGCCAGCCCCGGCTCGGCCGACGTACCGGCCGCCAGCTCGCGTTCCGCCATGCCCAGCGCGTTGGCGATCATCAGCGCGGTGAAGCGCTGCTCGCCCGGCACCACCGGCAGGATCGTCTCGCGGAAAGTCTTCAGCGCGATGGCGACGAGGTCGCGGGCATCGGGATCGTCGTTGATCATGCGCGTGCTCCTTTCCCCGCGACGGTGTCGAGGTGCCGCAGCAGGTCCATCCCGATCTCCGGCACCATCCGCCCGGTCAGCGCCAGTTCCAGCGACGGCTCGGTGCCCGAGGTGTGGCGCATGCCCTGCTGGAGCGCGATGGCGGCCCAGCGCAGGTAAGCCGCGGTCTCCCAAGTGGCCACCGCCGCCGCGTCCACCCGCCGGCCGGAGGCCTCCTCGTAGCCGGCGTAGAAGTCGGCGCGGTCGGCGATGCCGCCGGCCTCGCGGTCGTGCCGGCCGAAGCGCCAGGAGGCGGCGCAGAACCACGCCAGATCCTCCATGGGGTCGGACCAGCCGGCGAACTCCCAGTCGATGATCGCGGTCAGCTTCCCGTCCTCGACCATGTAATTGCCGGTGCGGTAGTCGCGGTGGCACAGCACCAGCTCCCCCGGTTCCGGCGCGTTGATGGTGAGCCAGCGCAGGCCGAAGGCCAGCACCGGGTCGGTCCCGGCGTAACGCCCCATCCAGGCGCGGTAGTCGGCGACGCAGCGCAGCGCCGGGCTGGGCGACGGCAACGGCAGGAACTCCAGCCCCGCCGCCCCCGGCCGCACCGTGTGGATGCGGCCGAGCTGCCGGCCGAGGTCGCGGGCGAGGTCGCGCTGCGGCGCCTCGCTCTTCACCACGCGGTGGCCGGCGGCCACGCCGCCGGCGCGGCGCATGATGTAGAAGGGTGCGCCCAGCAGGGCGGGATCGGCGCCGATGAACAACACCTCCGGCACCGTGGCGCCGGTGGCGAAGACGGCGCGCAGCACCGCCGCCTCCTCCGCCTTGCCCAGGCTGGCCGACACGCCCGACGCCGAGCCCGTGCGCAGCACCCCCGCGTGGCGGCCGGCGCGCGGGCCGCCGTCGATCTCCAGCGTCACCGCGAGGTTGAGCGAGATGGCGCCGCCGCTGAGGCGCCCCTCCTCCGCCACGCGCACCGTCCGCGCCCCGGCCTCGGCGGCCAGCCAGGATTCCAAGGCGGCTTTGCGGCCGGCGTCGAGGAAGGGAGCGCCGCTCACGACCAGCTCCAGAAGCCGTCGCCTTCGGACAGGTAGGAGCGGCTGAGCACCATCTTGTGCACCTCCGAGGCACCGTCCACCAGCCTGGCCTGCCGGGCGTAACGGTAGATCCACTCCAGCACCGTGTCCTTGGAGTAGCCCTTGGCGCCGCACAGTTGCACGGCGGTGTCCACCGCCTTGAACAGCGTGTCGGCGACCTGCACCTTGGCCATCGACACCTCCTTTCGGGCGAAGCTGCCGCGGTCCAGCGCGTGCGCCGCCTTCATGGTCAGCAGCCGGCCGATCTCGATCTGCATCGCCGCCTCGCCCAGCAGCCACTGCACGCCCTCGTGCTCGGCCAGCGTCATGCCGAAACTCTCGCGCTCCTTCACGTAGGCGGCGGCGATCTCCAGGCTGCGCTTGGCGAGGCCGGTCCAGCGCATGCAGTGGGTGAGCCGCGCCGGCCCCAGGCGGATCTGCGTCGCCTTCAGCCCATCGCCGATGGTCATCAGCACCTGATCGTCCGGGATCTCCAGCCCGTCGAACACCAGCTCGCAATGGCCGCCGTGCTCTTCCGGGCCCATGATCGGGATGCGGCGCTCGATGCGCCAGCCCGGCTGGTCGCGGTCGAACAGGAAGGCGCTCAGCCCCTTGCGCGCGTCGTCGGAGGTGCGGGCGATCAGGATGAAGTGCTGCGCGGCGTCCGCTCCGGTGATGAACCACTTGCGGCCGGTGACGACCCAGCGGTCCCCCCGACGCTCCGCCTTCGTCTTCATCATGCCGGGGTCGGAGCCGCCGCCGGGATGCGGCTCGGTCATCACGAAGGAGCTGCGCACATCGCCGTCGACGATCGGCTTGAGCCAGCGTTCCTTCTGCGCGGGCGTGCCGACCATGCTGAGGAGGCGCATGTTGCCGTCGTCCGGGGCGGCGCCGTTGAAGCAGACCGGCCCGAAGATCGAGCGGTTCATCTCCTCGTAGCACGCGGCCACGCCCACCATGGGCAGGCCCTGCCCGCCCCATTCGCGCGGCATCTGCACGGCCCACAGGCCGGCGGCCTTGGCCTTGGCGCGCAGCGGCGCCAGCGCCGCCTCGGTGATGTTCTCATGCTCGTCCCAGTTCGCGCGGTCGGCCTCGACCGGGAGGATCTCCGCCTCCACGAAGGCGCGGATGCGGCGGCGGTAGTCGTCCAGTTCGGGCGGCAGGGTGAAGTCCATGGCGCGTTCCGTCCTTCCTGTCAAAGCGAGGAGACCAGATGGCCGCCGTCCACGGCGATCACCGATCCGGTCATGTAGGAGCCGGCGTCCGAACACAGCAGCAACAGCGGCCCGTCCAGCTCGTCCGGCCGGCCCAGCCGGCGCTGCGGGATGCGCTTGATCAGCGCCTTGCCGGCGTCGGTGGCGAAGAATTCCTGGTTGATGTCGGTCTCCACGTAACCGGGGCACAGCGCGTTGACGCGGATGCCGTGGCGCGCCAGCTCCAGCGCCATCGCCTTGGTCAAATGCACCAGCCCGCCCTTGGAGGCGGCGTAGGAAGCGATCTGCCCGGCGACTCGGATGCCGAGGATGGAGGCGATGTTGACGATGCTGCCCCCTTTGCCCGAATCGCGCATCCGCCGCGCCACCGCGCGCGCCACCCGCGCGCAGCCGGTCAGGTTGGTGTCGACGACGCGGTCCCAATCCTCCTCGCTCATGTCGAGGAAGGGGGCGCTGGCGGTGATGCCGGCGTTGTTGACGAGGATGCCGATGCCACCCAGCGCGTCGTCGGCTTCCGCGACGGCGCGGCGGACGGAATCCGCGTCGGTGACGTCCATGGCGACGGTGACGGCGTGGCCCCCGGCCGCCTCGATCGCGGCGCGGGTCTCCGCCAGCGCGTCGGTGCGGCGCGCGGCCAGCGCCACGCGGGCGCCGGCACGGGCGAGCACGCCGGCGAAATGCCGCCCCAGGCCGCCGGACGCCCCGGTGACGAGCGCGGTGCGCCCGGTCAGGTCCATGATGGCGCTCATGCCTCCTCCCTTCGAGGTCCTTTGCCCGCTTGAGGGTTTGGCCCGCTTGAAGGCTTTGCCTCTTCGGCGCGGGTCTGCTAAAAAATCGAGCGAGCGCTCGTTTTATACATCGGGCGCGGCTCGCCCGCAACGGCGTTCCGTGCCACAGGCGGGCTTGGGGGGAGCATGGGCGGCTTGCGGGACTTTCAGGCGCGGTTCGATCTGTCGATGGAGGCTCTGTGCGCCCGCATCCTGGCGCGGCACGCGGCGACGATCCGGGTGAAGAAGCCGGGGGTGGCCATCGCCAACCTGGCGCGCATCGTCGAGACGACGCTGGATCTCGCCAACCGCAAGGGCTTCCATTCCATGAGCCTGCGCGATCTGGCCGAGCAGTCCGGCCTGAGCATGGGGGCGCTCTACGCCTACTTCGACAGCAAGGACACGCTGCTGATGATGATCCTGGGGCAGGTCGTCGGCGCGGTGGAGGAGGTGCTGGGCCGTCCGCCGGCCGCCCTGGCGGAAGACCCGGCCGCCCGGCTGCGCTGGCTCCTGGAGACGCACCTCTACCTGACGGAGGCGATGCACCCCTGGTTCGTCTTCGCCTACATGGAGGCCAAGGCGTTCCCCAAGGAGGGGCGCGACCTTGCGGTGAGCAGCGAGCTGATGACGGAGCGGCTGATGGCCGACGCGCTGGCCGACGGCGCGGAGCGCGGGCTGTTCACCGTTCCCGATGTCGCGATGACGGCAGCGCTGATCAAGCCGCTGCTGCAGGACTGGTACGTGAAGCGCGCCAAGCACCGCCGCCGCGGCATCACGCCGGAGCGCTACGCCCGCTCCGTCATCGCCTTCGTCGAGGCCGCCATCGGTGCCGCGCCGCCCGCGGGCGCCCCTGCTGCCGAGCCCGGCCTCGTCCTCAAGGGCGCCTGACGCCGGACGGGGGAATGCCTTCCCTCTTGCGGAACAAAAGACGAACACTCATACTGGAGCCCTCAGCAGCGGAGCGAGAGCCACCATGATCGTTCACATCGACACCGGTTTGACCACCCACCTCCGCTCCTGGGCGTGGCTGGACGTCGGCCACCGGCAGCGCCGTCTGATCGGGTGGAGCGTCGAGGACGCGGCCTGGCTCGTGTCCGAACCGGTCGCGACCGTCGCCACCAGCCGCCCCGCGGAGCCGCCGGGCTGGGCGGTGACGGTCAACAGCCACCAGTACCTGCTCGGCCAGCCCGGCCTGCCGCACGGCGATGAGCCGCTCGCCGCCGTCGACCGGCTCCGCACGACGGGCGACCTCGACGCCAGCGCCGCCATCACGCTCGTTCCCTGGCACGCGGCGACGCGGACCGCGGCGCGCCCGTGGCTGGAACGATGCTCCGCCTGACGGGCGCGCGAGGCTGAGCCCGTCCCGTGGAGAATGAGGGAAGCGGCGCGGGAAGGCCCGACGCCGCGTCCCCGATGGATCAGGCGGAAGCGCTGTAGTCGTAGAAGCCCTTGCCGGTCTTGCGGCCGAGGAAGCCGGCGTCGACCATTTCCTTCAGCAGCGGGGCCGGGCGGTACTTCGGGTCGTTGAAGCCTTCGTAGAAGACCTCCATGACCGACAGCATGGTGTCCAGGCCGATCAGGTCGGCCAGTGCCAGCGGGCCGATCGGGTGGTTGCAGCCCAGCTTCATGCCGCTGTCGATGTCCTCGGCCGTCGCCAACCCCTCCTGAAGGGCGAAGATGGCCTCGTTGATCATCGGGCACAGGATGCGGTTGACCGCGAAGCCGGGGCTGTTCTTGGCCGTGATCGGCGCCTTGCCGATGCGCTTGGCGAAGGCCTCCGCCTTGGCGTGGGTGTCGTCGGACGTCTGCAGGCCGCGGATCAGCTCCAGCAGCGCCATCAGCGGCACCGGGTTGAAGAAGTGCATGCCGATGAAGCGGTCCGGACGGTCGGTCGCCGCCGCCAGCTTGGTGATGGAGATCGACGAGGTGTTGGTGGCGACCAGCGCCTCCGGCTTCAGCGTGGCGCACAGATCCTTCAGGATCTTGACCTTCAGCTCCTCGTTCTCGGTCGCCGCTTCGACGACCAGATCGCAGGTCGCGAGCTTCGCCTTGTCCGTCGTCGCGGTGATGCGCGCCAGCGCCGCCTCGCGGTCGGCGGCGGTCATCTTCTCCTTCTTGACCAGACGGTCCAGGCTGTTGCCCACCGTCGCCAGACCGCGCGCCACCGCCGCGTCGGAGACGTCGACCATCACCACGCTCAACCCGGCCGCCGCGCACACCTGGGCGATGCCGTTGCCCATGGTGCCCGCGCCGATGATGCCAACCGATTCGATCATTGATCTTATCCTTTCATTCCCGTGAGCGCGGCGACGCCCGGCCGCCGCCGACGCACATGGTTACCAGGGCGTGGCGGCCGCGCCTACGATGCAGTTCGCGGATGGCCCTCGCCGTGATGATCCGGGCCGGGGGCGCGAAGCCTCCGGCCCGGAGCCATCTTCGGTGAATTGACGCCGGTGAGGGCGTCAGTGCGCCGACGCGGCGGCGGCGCCGATGCCGGTCTGCGAGCGCACGTACTGGTCCTCGTACGCGGCGATCTCCGCCTTCGCCCGCTCGCTGGCGTCGAGCTTGGAGACGACGATGGTCACCAGGAACGCCAGCGACATGGAGAACAGCGCCGGATGCTCGTAGGGGAAGATCGGCGTCGCGTAGCCGATCACCGCCACCCACACCGTCTTCGACAGGATCACCAGGACCACCGCCGAGACGAGACCGGCGAGGCCGCCCCACAGCGCGCCACGGGTCGTCAGCCCCTTCCAGTACATCGACAGGATCAGCACCGGGAAGTTGGCCGACGCCGCGATGCCGAAGGTCAGGCCGACCAGGAAGGCGACGTTCTGCTTTTCGAACAGGATGCCCAGCACCACGCCGACGACGCCCAGCGCCAGCGACGACAGCTTGGACACCCGCATCTCCTGGGCCTCCGTCGCCTTGCCCTTCATGATCACGCGGGCGTACAGGTCGTGCGCGATGGACGACGCGCCGGCCAGCGCCAGCCCCGCCACCACCGCCAGGATCGTGGCGAAGGCCACCGCCGACATGAAGCCCAGCAGCAGGTCACCGCCCATCGCCTGGGCCAGGTGCATGATCGGCATGTTGTTGCCGCCGATCAGCTTGCCGCCCACCACGCCGCCCTCGAAGTACTTCGGATCGGCGCCGACGATGGAGATCGCCGCCATGCCCAGGACGCACACCACCAGGAAGAACATCCCGATCAGGCCCGACGCCACGAACACGCTCTTGCGCGCCTCCCGGGCGTTGGGAACGGTGAAGAAGCGCATCATGATGTGCGGCAGCGCCGCGGTGCCGAACACCAGACCCAGCGACATGGACACGGTCGACACCGGATCGGCCAGCATGGCGCCCGGCCCCATGATCCTGGCGCCGGCCTTGTGCGCGGCCATCGCCTTGGCGGCGACCGTCTCCAGGCTGAAGCCGAACTGCGCCAGCGTCAGCACCAGCAGCAGCATGCCGCCGCCCAGCATCAGACAGGCCTTGATGATCTGCACCCAGGTGGTGGCGATCATGCCGCCGAAGGTGACGTAGATCACCATCAGCACGCCCACCAGCACCACGGCCACCGCGTAGTCGAGCCCGAAAAGCAGTTTGATGAGCTGCCCCGCGCCCACCATCTGCACGATCAGGTAGCAGACCACCACCGTCAGCGAGCCGAGCGCCGCGAAGGTGCGCACCCTGGACTGGTCGAGACGGTAGGACGCGATGTCGGCGAAGGTGAAGCGGCCCAGGTTGCGCAGGCGCTCCGCCATCAGGAACAGGATGATCGGCCAGCCGACGAAGAAGCTGACCGTGTAGGCCATGCCGTCGAAGCCGGTGAGGTAGACGAGGCTGGAGAGGCCCAGCAGCGTGGCCGCCGACATGTAGTCGCCGGCGATGGCCAGCCCGTTCTGCAAGCCGGAAATGCCGCCGCCGGCGGTGTAGAAGTCCGACGCCGAGCGCGTGCGCTTGGCCGCCCAGTAGGTGATGGCGAGCGTCAGCCCGACGAACGCCACGAACATGGCGATGGCGATGGGGTTCACCGACTGCTTGTCCGCCACCGCCATGTCGCCGGCCGCGAGCGCCGGCCCGGCAACGAGCAGGGCTGCCGCGAAGACCGATGCGAATGCCGTCCTCATCGTCCGCTCTCCGCCACGATCTCGTTGTTGAGGTCCTCGAACTCGCCGTTGGCGAAGTGCGAGTAGACGCCGGTCAGCAGCCACGACAGCACGATGACGATGGCGCTCAGCGGAAAGCCGACGGAGATGGCCGATCCCTGGGCGATGGGCGTGCGCAGCGCATCGGGCGCGAAGGCGACGGCCATCATCAGCGCGTAGTAGGCGCCCAGCACGACGACCGAGAGGAGCAGCGCCAACCGCCCGCGTTTCTTGACCAGCGCGTGGAACTTTGGGTTCTGGCGAACCCGCTGGTAGACAGGATCGGACATGTTTCCCCCGATGACTTGGTTTTGGCGGGGAATGCTCCTACCAATCCATTGTTTCCCGAATTTCCATTAATTGTGACGAATTGTGTTCCACGCGAAAATTCGCCGCCGCACAAGGCTTGCCGCGGCGGGGCGGATGGGGCCACAGTCGGGCCGCCGCCCAGACAGGCCGCCCAGACACGCTACCCAGACACGCCGCCGCGCCGATCGAGAGCCATGGCCCACTCCCGCCTGTTCCTCCGCCTGTTCTCCAGCGTCCTGCTGGTGGTGTTCCTCTTCTCGTCGGCCTACTACCTGCTGTCGGTGCCGCTGGTGAAGGAGAAGGCGTACCAGATCGAACTGGACGCCAGCCGCACCATTCTCGACAACGTCCATGAGATGGTCGGGCGGATCCGTGCCGACCTCGACGAACAGCGGGCCTCCATCGTCGAGACCTTCAAGTCGGAGATGCGGACCAAGGTGGCGCTGGCCGCCGGCTACATCGACTACGTCCTCGACCGCAAGCAGCGCGGCGAGATTTCCCGCGAGGAGGCGGAGCGCCTGATCTACGACGGGCTGAAGGCGTTCCGCCACGGCAAGGACGACTACATCTGGCTGACCAACCACGACGCCGTCCTGCTGTCGCACCCCGATCCCGACTGGGCCGGTCACAGCGCCGCCGACGTGCAGGACGAGCAGGGCCGCTTCATCGTGCCCTCCATGATCGAGCGGGCGCGGCGCGAGGGCGAAGGCTACCACATCTACCCGTGGCGGCGGCCGAGCGCCGATCCGCCGGTGCAGAAGATGTCGTACTTCCGCCACCTGCCGCGGCACGGGCTGGTCATCGGCGCCGGCGCCTACCTGGACGACATGGACGCCGCGGTCGAGCGCCGCATGAAGGACGCCATAGAGGACCTGCGCCAGGCCCTGCGCAACATCCGCATCGCGCGCACCGGCTACGTCTACATCTTCGACTCGACCCGGCGGATGCTCATCCACCCCAACGCCAACATCGAAGGGACGGCGTTCGGCGACCTCCGCGACCCGGCGACCGGCGCCTTCATCGGCGAGGCGCTGATGCGCGCGGCGCACGAGAACCGCTATCTGCGCTACCTGTGGGACAAGCCGGACGACCCCAACAACTACGCCTACGAAAAGATCTCCTGGGTCCGCCACGTGCAGGGCCTGGACTGGTACATCGCGTCGAGCGTCTACGAGGAGGAACTGCGCAGTTCCTCCACCGTGCTCGGCAACCGGCTGTTCGCCGTTTCGCTGGGCGTCATGGTGCTGGGCGGCGGACTCGGTTACGTGGGTGCGCGCCGGCTGGTCCGCCCGCTGCGCCAGCTCGCCGCGACCGCCGCGCAAGTCCGCGCCGGCAACCTGGACGCGCGCAGCGGCATCGTCCGCAACGACGAAATCGGCGATCTGGCGGCGACGTTCGACGGCATGGTCCGCCGCGTGAAGGACGACATCGCCACGCTGGACAGCCGGGTCAAGGAACGCACGGCGGCGCTGGAGGAGGCCGAGGCGCGCCAGCGCCTGATCCTCGACGCCATCCCGGCCGCCATCGCCTACCTCGACGGCAGCGAGCGCCTGCGCTTCGTCAACCGGCGCTGGATGGAACTGCCCCACGCCCGCACCGGCCACATCCTCGGCCGCCGCCTGTGTGACGCCGTTCAGGCGGACGCCTATGGGCATCTGGCGCCCTACCTGGAACGCGCCCGCGGCGGCGAGACGACCAGCTTCGACTACGCCGCCTCCACCGGCGACGGCCGGCCGCTGATCACCCGCAACACGCTGATCCCGCAGCAGGGTGCGGGCGGGACGACCATCGGCTTCTTCGTGCTGTCGCTGGACGTGACCGACGAGAAGGAGCGCCAGCGCCACCTGGAGGAGGCGGAGCGGCTGAAGGCGGTGGGCCAGTTGGCGGGCGGCCTCGCGCACGACTTCAACAACCTGCTCACCATCATCCTCGGCAATCTGGCGGTGGCGCGCGAGCGGTTCGCCGACCTGGGCGAACTCACCGCCTGTCTGGAGCCGGCGCAGCGCGCCAGCCGGCGCGGCGCCGACATCACCGCCCGCCTGCTGGCGTTCGCGCGCCGCCAGCCGCTGAAGCCCCAGCAGGTCGAGGTGTGCGCCCTGGTGCGGGAGATGGCCGTGCTGCTCCGCCGCTCGCTGCCCCCCACCATCACCATGGGCACGCCGTTGCCGGACGCCGCCGCCTGGGCGACCGCCGACCCCACGCAGTTGGAGAACGCGCTGGTCAACCTCGTGCTGAACAGCCGCGACGCCATGCCCGACGGCGGCACCTTGACCATAACGGTGCGGCCGTGGGATGCGGCCGGCGGGGAGGATTTCGACGAACCGCCGACCGCCGGCCGCTATGTCGAAGTCCAGGTGCGCGACAGCGGCTGCGGCTTCACCCCCGGCGCCGCCGCCCGCGCCTTCGAACCCTTCTTCACCACCAAGGCGCTGGGCTCCGGCCTCGGCCTGTCGATGGTCTACGGATTCGTCAAGCAGTCGGGCGGCTACATCCGCATCGACAGCGCCCCCGGCGAAGGGACGGCGATCACGCTGCTGCTGCCCGAAGCCGAGGCGCCGGCCATCGAGGATCCGGCCGGCGCGCCGAACAACGAGGCGCCGCCGTCGGCCTGGCACGGAATGCTGGCGCTGGTGGTGGAGGACGACGCCGACGTGCGGCTGGTGATGCGCCAGCAACTGATGGACCTCGGCCTGTCGGTGATCGAGGCGGCCAGCGGCGACGAGGCCATGGAACTGGCCGACCAGATCGACGACCTGCGGCTCGTGGTCTCCGACATCGTCATGCCCGGGGTGTCGGGCCTGACGCTGGCCCGGCACCTGCGCGCCACGCGGCCCGACGTGCAGGTCATCCTGGTCAGCGGCTTCTCCACCGAGGAGCTGGACGACCGCGAGGGGCTGGCCATTCTCGGCAAACCGTGGGAAAAAAGCGAGCTGGCGGCGGCCATCCGGCTGCCCGCCGCCGTCTGACCGGGACTATGCCTGAGACATGAGCGCGCGCATGGGCGGGAGGAAGATCGTATACGTGGTCGACGACGACCCCGACGTCCGCGACCTGCTGCGCACCGCGCTGGGCGGCTTCGGCTACACGGTTTCCGTCTTCGGATCCGGCCAGGCGGTGCGGACGGCCATCCGCCGCGAACCGCCGGACGTCGCCATCGTCGACCTCGGCCTGCCGGACATGGACGGGCTGACGCTGGTGCGCGAACTGTGGGAGGACGTGCGCTTCGGCGTCATCGTCCTGACCGGCCGCGGCGACGTGTCCGACCGCGTGCTGGGGCTGGAGCTGGGGGCCGACGACTACATCGTCAAACCCTTCGAGCCGCGTGAGCTGGTGGCGCGGGTCAACACGGTGATCCGCCGGCGCGAGCAGCTCATGGCCGCCGGCCGGAGCGCCGCCGCGGGCAAGGCGCGCTTCGCCGGCTGGACCTTCGACGTCGGCGACCTGACGCTGACGTCCGACGAGGGACAGCGCGAGACGCTGACGGCGGCGGAAGCGGCGCTGCTGTGCATGCTGCTGAAGGCGCCGCGCCGGGTGCTGTCGCGCGACCAGCTGCAGAGCGACGAACTGGAACGCGGCGACCTGCCCTTCGAACGCGCGGTGGACGTTCGGATTTCCCGCATCCGCAAGAAGATCGAGCGCGATCCCCGCGCGCCGGCGCTGATCCGCACCGTGTACGGCGCCGGCTATTTGTTCTCCGCCGACGTGACCTGGCTGAACGGGTAGCACGTCCCGCGGTGTTTCGAAGCCGCCGCCACAATTCGCAACAATTCGGAGAAACTTGAGCAAAGAGGCGCCGCTACGCTCCGGGCCAACGCCGCGACCAACGCGCCGACGTCCAAGCCTGGGGAAACGAAGCCATGGGTGCTGTCAACCCGTTCAGCCTGCATCTCGACAAGAACGCCGCCAACCACGTGGCGCTCACGCCGCTGACCTTCCTGGAACGCGCCGCCAGCATCTGGCCGGACCGCGTCGCCGTCGTGCACGGCCCCATCCGCCGCACCTGGGCCGAGACCTTCGCGCGCTGCCGCAAGCTGGCCTCGGCACTCGCCAGGCGCGGCATCGGCAAGGGCGACACGGTCGCCATGCTGGCCGCCAACACGCCCGAACTGTTCGAAGCGCACTTCGGCGTGCCGCTGGCCGGCGCCGTGCTGAACGCCATGAACACCCGCCTGGACGCCCCGGCCATCACCTTCATGCTGGAGCACAGCGAGGCGAAGATCCTCATCTGCGACCGCGAATTCTCAAAGATCGGCAAGCCCGCGGTGGCGGCGATGGCAAATCCCATCCCGGTCATCGACATCGACGACCCGCAGTTCGCGGGCGGCGAGCTGTTCGGGGAGTGCGACTACGAGGCGCTGGTGGCCTCCGGCGACGCCGATTTCCCCTGGACGATGCCCACGGACGAGTGGGACGCCATCACGCTGAACTACACCTCCGGCACCACGGGCAACCCGAAGGGCGTCGTCTACCACCACCGCGGCGCCTACCTGAACGCGGTGTCGAACGCGCTGTCCTGGAGCATGGGCGACGGCCCGGTGTACCTGTGGACGCTGCCGATGTTCCACTGCAACGGCTGGTGCTTCCCGTGGACGCTGGCGGTGGTGGCGGGCACCTCGGTCTGCCTGCGCGCCGTGCGCCCCGACGCCGTGCTGGCCGCCGTCCGCGACGAGAAGGTCACCCATTTCTGCGGCGCGCCGATCGTGCTGAACATGATCAACAACGCGCCGGCCGAAATGAAGGCCGGCATCGACCATAAGGTCAAGGTGATGACCGCCGGCGCCGCCCCGCCCGCCGCGGTGATCGCCGGCATGGAGCGCATGGGCTGGGAGGTCACCCACGTCTACGGCCTGACCGAGGTGTACGGGCCGGTGACGCTCTGCGTCTGGCACGACAAATGGAACGGCCTGGACCTGGACGAAAAGGCGGCGCTGAAGGCGCGCCAGGGCGTGCGCGGCCCGATGCTGGAAGGCGTCATGGTCGCCAACCCCGCCACCATGCAGCCGGTGCCCAAGGACGGCACGACCATGGGCGAGGTCTTCATGCGCGGCAACAACGTCATGAAGGGTTACCTGAAGAACCGGGAGGCTACCGAGGCGGCGTTCGCCGGCGGCTGGTTCCAGACCGGCGACCTCGCCGTCTGGCACGAGGACGGCTACCTGGAGATCAAGGACCGCTCGAAGGACATCGTCATCTCCGGCGGCGAAAACATCTCGACCATCGAGGTGGAGGACGTCCTCTACCGCCATCCCGCCGTGCTGGAGGCGGCCGTGGTCGCGCGGCCCGACGCAAAATGGGGCGAGACGCCGTGCGCCTTCGTCATCCTGAAGGAGGGCGCGACGGCGACCGAAGCCGACATCATCGCCTTCTGCCGCGAGCACATGGCGCATTTCAAGGCGCCGCGCACGGTGGTGTTCCGCGCCCTGCCGAAGACCTCCACCGGCAAGATCCAGAAGTACGTGCTGCGCCAGATCGTGAAGGAGCTGTGAGCGTGAAGCTGTTGTGCGCGGTGAAGCGGGTCGTCGACTACAACGTCAAGGTCCGCGTGAAGAGCGACACGTCGGGCGTGGAGACGGCCAACGTCAAGTTCTCCATGAACCCCTTCGACGAGATCGCCGTCGAGGAGGCCGTGCGGCTGAAGGAGGCCGGCAAGGCCAGCGAGATCGTCGCCGTCTCCATCGGCCCGGCGGCGTGCCAGGAAACGCTGCGCACCGCGCTCGCCATGGGTGCGGATCGCGCCATCCTGGTGCAGACGGACGCCGAGGTGCAGCCGCTGGCCGTCGCCAAGATCCTGAAGGCGCTGGTGGAGAAGGAGCAGCCGCGGCTGGTCCTGCTCGGCAAGCAGGCCATCGACGACGACAGCAACCAGACCGGCCAGATGCTGGCGGCTCTGCTGGGTTGGCCGCAGGGCACCTTCGCCTCCAAGGTGGCGCCCGGCGAGGGCACCCTCACCGTGACGCGCGAGATCGACGGCGGCCTGGAGACGCTGGAGCTGACGCTGCCGGCGGTGGTCACCACCGACCTGCGCCTCAACGAGCCGCGTTACGCCAGCCTGCCCAACATCATGAAGGCCAAGAAGAAGCCGCTCGACACCGTCACCCCGGACGCGCTGGGCGTCGACGTCGCCCCGCGCCTGACGACGCTGAAGGTGGTCGAGCCGCCCAGCCGCACGGCCGGCGTCAAGGTGCCGGACGTGGCGACGCTGGTGAACCGGCTGAAGAACGAAGCGAAGGTGATCTGACGATGCGCACCCTGGTCATCGCCGACATCGAGGGCGGCGCGCTGAAGCCCGCCACCCTCAACGCCGTCTCCGCCGCCGGGAAGATCGGCGCCCCCATCGACGTGCTGGTCGCCGCCGGTTCCGTCCAGGCTCCGGCGCAGGCCTCGGCCGCCATCGCGGGCGTGGACACCGTGCTGACCGCCGAAGGCCCCGCCTATGAACACGCGCTGGCGGAACCGCTGGCCGCGCTGATCGTGGCGCAGGCCGGCGGCTACACCCACATCCTCGCCCCGGCCACGGCGACCGCCAAGAACGTGCTGCCGCGCGTGGCCGCGCTGCTGGACGTGGCGCAGGTCTCCGACATCCTGTCGGTGGAGGGGGCCGACACCTTCACCCGGCCGATCTACGCCGGCAACGCGATCGCCACCGTGCGGTCGGCCGACCCGGTGAAGGTCGTCACCGTGCGCACCACCGCCTTCGAGGCGGCAGCCGCCAGCGGCGGTGCGGCGGCGATCCGCCCGGTGGACGGGGCCGGCGATTCCGGCCTGTCGCGCTTCGTCTCGGCGCAGCTCGCCAAATCCGAACGGCCGGAGTTGACGGCGGCCCGCGTCGTGGTGTCGGGCGGGCGCGGCATGGGCTCGGGCGACAACTTCCCGCTCGTCGAGCGGGTCGCCGACGCGCTGGGCGGTGCGGTGGGCGCCTCGCGCGCGGCGGTGGACGCCGGCTTCGTGCCCAACGACCTGCAGGTCGGGCAGACCGGCAAGATCGTGGCGCCCGAGCTGTACGTCGCGGTCGGCATCAGCGGCGCCATCCAGCACCTCGCCGGCATGAAGGACAGCAAGGTCATCGTCGCCATCAACAAGGACGAGGAAGCGCCCATCTTCCAGGTGGCCGACTACGGGCTCGTGGCCGACCTCTTCAAGGCGCTGCCGGAGCTGGAACAGGCGCTGGGCGCCTGAACGAAAAAGCGCTGGGACACGGGAGAGAACACCAAGATGACCTACACCGCACCACTGCGCGACATCCGCTTCACCCTGGAAGAGGTGGCCGGCATCGGCGCCGTCACCGCCCTGCCCGGCTTCGAGGAGGCGACGAAGGACCTGTGCTCCTCCATCCTCGACGAGGCGGCCAAGATCGCCGGAGAGGTGCTGGCGCCCTTGAACCGCGTCGGCGACACCCAGGGAGCCAGGTGGACCGACGGCACGGTGACCACGCCCGACGGCTGGTCGGACGCCTGGAACACCCTGGTCGAGGGCGGCTGGAACGGCCTGCCGTTCGACACCGAATGGGGTGGCATGGGCCTGCCGAACGTGCTGAACACGGCGGTGCAAGAGATGTGGCACGCCGCCAACATGGCCTTCGCGCTCAACCCGATGCTGACGCAGGGGGCCGTCAACGCGCTCCAGCAGTTCGCCTCGGAGGACCTCAAGCGGACCTACCTGCCGCGCATGGTGTCGGGCGAGTGGACCGGCACCATGAACCTGACCGAGCCGCAGGCGGGCTCCGACCTTGCCGCCATCCGCTCGAAGGCGGAGCCGGTGGGCGACGGCAGCTACAAGGTCTTCGGCCAGAAGATCTTCATCACCTACGGCGACCACGACCTGACCGAGAACATCGTGCACCTCGTGCTGGCCCGCCTGCCGGATGCGCCGGCCGGGGTGAAGGGCATCTCGCTGTTCGTGGTGCCGAAGTTCCTGGTCAGCGCCGACGGCGGCATCGGCGCGCGCAACGACGTGTCCTGCGTGTCGATCGAGCACAAGCTGGGCATCCACGCCAGCCCCACCGCCGTCCTGTCCTTCGGCGACAGGGGCGGGGCGCGCGGCTGGCTGGTGGGCGAGCCGCACAATGGGCTGGCCTACATGTTCGTGATGATGAACCACGCCCGGCAGTCGGTCGGCCTGCAGGGCCTCGCCATCGCCGAGCGCGCCTACCAGCAGGCGCTGTCCTACGCCCGCGAGCGGGTGCAGGGCACGCCGGCCGGCTGGCGCGGCGAGGGCCGCACGCCCATCGTCAACCACCCCGACGTGCGCCGCACGCTGATGGGCATGAAGGCCCGCATCGAGGCGATGCGCGGCATCCTCTACACCGCCGCCGCCGCGCACGACGTCCGCCACCACGCCGCCGACGCCGAGGCCCGCGCCGCGGCGGCGACGCTGGAGGAGCTGCTGACCCCCATCGCCAAGGGCTGGAGCACCGAGATGGGGCAGGACATCGCCTCGGCCGGCGTGCAGATCCACGGCGGCATGGGCTATGTCGAGGAGACGGGGGCCGCCCAGCACCTGCGCGACGCCCGCATCACCACCATCTACGAGGGCACGACGGCCATCCAGGGCAACGACCTCGTCAACCGCAAGCTGCTGCGCGACAAGGGCGCCTCCCTCGCCGCCTACCTCGCCGAGGTGACCGCCGACGCCGAGGCGATGGCGGCCTCATCCGACGCCAACCTGCAGGTCCTGGGCCGCGAGCTGGCGCTGGCCGCCCGCCGCACCGGCGCGATGGCGTCATGGATCGTGGCGCACGCCGTCGAACCGGCGCTGGCCGCGGCGTCGGCGGTGCCGCTGCTGAACGCCATGGGTCTGGTGGCCGGCGGCCACTGCCTGGGCATAGGCGCGCAGGCGGCGCTGCGCCGGCTGGCTGTGGGGGCGGCCGATGACGGCTTCCTGGCGGCCAAGCCGGTGACCGCGCGCTTCTACGCCGAACACCTGCTGGGGCAGGTGGAAGGCTTCCGCGCCGCCGTGGTCGACGGTGCCGCCACCGTGATGGCGCTGGATCCCGCGCAACTTTAGGCGCCCGCAGCCCAACCCGCACCTTCCGCTTTTGCGCCGCCGGCTGGCTCGCCGGCGGTGTCCGGACCTTTCCGCCCCGTGCGGGGGCCGGGCATTCCCCCCAGAGCCGCACTCGGCGGAGCGGCGTTCGCCGCCGCTCCGCCCATTCTTCCACACGGGGTTCGGACACATGACGACGCGCACCGACCGGGAAGCGATGGAATACGACGTGGTCATCGTCGGGGCCGGGCCGTCCGGGCTCGCCGCGGCGATCCGGCTGAAGCAGCGCTCCCCCGCGCTGTCGGTCTGCGTGCTGGAAAAGGGGTCCGAGGTGGGGGCCCACATCCTGTCCGGCGCGGTCATGGAACCGCACGCGCTGGACGAACTGATTCCCGACTGGAAGGACAGGGGCGCCCCGCTCGACACGCCGGCCGGCGACGACGCCTTCCTGTTCCTCACCCGCACGCGCGCGGTGCGCCTGCCCACGCCGCCGACCATGCGCAACCACGGCAACTTCATCGTCAGCCTGGGCGCCGTGTGCCGCTGGCTGGCGGCGCGGGCCGAGGAACTGGGCGTGGAGATCTTCCCCGGTTTCGCCGCGGCGGAGGTGCTGTACGACGACACCGGCGCCGTGAAGGGGGTGGCGACCGGCGACATGGGCGTGGGGCGCGACGGTCAGCCCACATCCCTCTTCACCCCCGGCATGGAGCTGCACGCCCGCCAGACCATCGTCGCCGAGGGCTGCCGCGGCAGCCTGACCAAGGGGCTGCTGGCGCGCTTCGATCTCGACCGCGAGTGCGATCCGCAGGTCTACGGCCTGGGCATCAAGGAGCTGTGGGAGATCGACCCGGCCAAACACCGGCCCGGCAGCATCACCCACACCGTCGGCTGGCCGCTCGACACGTCCACTTACGGCGGCTCGTTCCTCTACCACCTGGGCGAGAACCTGGTGGCGGTCGGCTTCGTCGTCGGGCTCGGCTACGGCAACCCGCACCTCAGCCCGTTCGAGGAGTTCCAGCGCTTCAAGACCCATCCCGCCATCCGCCCGACCTTCGAGGGCGGGCGGCGCATCGCCTATGGCGCCCGCGCCATCGCGGCGGGCGGCTGGCAGTCGATCCCGAAACTGACGTTCCCCGGCGGCGTGCTGGTGGGGGACACGGCCGGCTTCCTCAACGCGCCGAAGATCAAGGGCAGCCACGCCGCCATGAAGTCCGGCATGCTGGCCGCCGACGCTGTGGCCGCCCTGCTGTCCGCCCCGGACGGCGGCCGCGAGGCGACCGGCTATACCACGGCCTTCCGGCAGAGCTGGCTGGCGAAGGAGCTGCACGCCGCCCGCAACATCAAGCCGGCGTTCAAGTGGGGGCTGTGGCCGGCGCTGGCCTACGGGGCGCTGGACACCTACGTGCTGCGCGGCAAGGCGCCGTGGACCCTGCGCCACACGCCCGACCACGAGTCCCTGAAGCTGGCCGGCGCCCACCCGCCCATCGCCTATCCCAGACCCGACGGGGTGGTGACCTTCGACCGGCTGTCGTCGGTCTACCTGTCGAACACCAACCACGAGGAGAACCAGCCGGTCCACCTGCGGCTGAAGGACCCGGACAAGGCGCTGACGGTCAACCTCCCCTTCTACGACGCGCCGGAAACCCGGTACTGCCCCGCCGGCGTCTACGAACTCGTCGGCGCGGGCGACGGTGGGGAGCCGCGCTTGCAGATCAACGCGCAGAACTGCCTGCACTGCAAGACCTGCGACATCAAGGACCCGACCCAGAACATCGACTGGACCTGCCCGGAGGGCGGCGGCGGCCCGAACTACACGATGATGTGAGCCGGCCGCCTCGCGCCCGGAAGATCAGCCGGGCTCCGGGATGATGGGCTGGCCGAGAAGGCGGCACTGCCCGCGCACCACGGCCACCGTCTGCCCGTCCTGGTTGGTGATGCGGATGTCGTAGTAGGCCGTGCGCCCGCCCGACACCAGCTCGACGGCCTCGGCCTCCAGCCGGTCGCCGAGACGGGCCGGGGCGACGAAGGCGGTGGTCATACTCTGCGACAGCGTGGCGACGTTGCGCGAGCAGCAGGCGTAGGCGCACACCGTGTCGGCGAGCGTGAACAGGATGCCGCCGTGGCACAGGTCATGGCCGCCCAGCATGTCGTCGCGCACGGTCAGCGCCATGCGGGCGCGGCCGGGGCCGATCTCCAGCAGGTCGATGCCGAGCTGCCGGCTGACGCGGTCGCGCTTGCGGATCGCCGCCGCGACGGCTTGCGCCAGCGCTTCCCCGGCTTCCGCGTTCAGGGAGGGTTCCAACGGGTCGTCTCCTCAGGTCTGAAGAATGGCGATGGTGCAGGACTTGGTGTCGCCGTCCTTGTCGCCGCCCATGCAGTGGGCGAGGCCGACGCGCGCGCCGTCCACCTGCCGCGCACCGGCGCGGCCCTGCAGGTGATGGGCGATCTCGACCACCTGCGCCACGCCGGTGGCGCCCACCGGGTGGCCGCGGCTGAGCAGGCCGCCGGACGGGTTGACCGGCGTGCGCCCGCCCAGGGCGGCGGCGCCGCCCTCGACGAAGGCGCCGCCCTCGCCGGGGGCGCACAGGCCGAGCCCCTCGTAGTGCAGCAGCTCGGCGATGGTGAAGGCGTCGTGGCATTCCACGAGGTTGATGTTCCCCGGCCCCAGCCCGGCGCGTTCGTAGGCCAGCCGCGCCGTCCGCGCGTCGGTTTCCCAGTGCGCGAGGTCGGGGGCCGCGTCGTACGTCCCGGTCGTCAGCACCGAGGCGGCGACCCGCACCCGGCAGCCCAGCCGCCGGGCCAGCCGCTCGCCCACCAGCAGCACCGCCGCCGCACCGTCCGCGATCGGGCAGCATTGCAGCCGGGTGAGCGGCGTGGCGATCATCGGCGAGGCCAGCACCTCGTCCAGCGTCACCGGTTTGCGGAACATGGCGACCGGATTGCCGGCGGCGTGCGCGCGGTTCTTGACCGCCACGGCGGCGAGCTGCTCGGGCCGGGTGCCGTATTCGTGCCTGTGGCGGGCGGCGCGCAGCGCGAAGCTGGCCGGCGTCACGAGGCCCAGCAGGGTGTCGACCTCCGTCTCGCCCGAGTTGATGAGGCCGAGCTGCGGCACGCACATCTTCTCCGCACCCACCACCAACGCGGCCTCCGCCTCGCCCGCGCGGATGGCGGTCCAGGCGACGTGCACGGCGGTGGAACCGGAGGTGCAGGCGTTCTCCACGTTCAGCACCGGGATGCCGGCGATGCCGACCTCGGCCAGCACGTTCTGCCCCAGCGTCGAGGCGCCGAACAGCCGCCCGGCCAGCGCGTTGGCGAAGATGCCGAAATCGATTTCGCCCGGCGCCAGACCGCTCTCCAGCAGCGCGGCGCGGGCCGCCTCGGCGCCCAGCGAGACGACGTCGCGCTCGGTGTGCCGGCCGAAGGGGAGGACGCCGGTGCCGGCGACGTACACGGTCGTCATGCGGCGTCCTCCAGGCGGCGGAAGACCGGGCGCAGGCAGTCCTTGCCGTCGTTGCCGACGCCCAGGTTCCGGGCCACCAGCTCGACCCGCAGGCCGGGGGCGAGGGCGTCGAGGCTCTGCGGGTCGAACAGCCCGAAGACGCGCAGCCCCGTGCCGTCGATGTCGACGTAGCCGACGGCGTAGGGCGTGGGCAGGCCGTAGGGCGGCTTCACGCAGACAAGGGTGTGGGCGTAGACGCGGCCGGTGCCGGCGACCTCGATCGGCTCGGCGGGCTCCGGCGCATCCGCGCTCCAGGCGCGGCGCGGGAAGGTCAGCGCCCCTTCCGGCCCACGGCGGCCGGCCAGCAGCACCACGCGGCCGTCCGCACCGTCCAGCACGCGGTAGGCGCCGCTCAGTTCGGGGGGTAAGGCGGTGGGGGCGGTCATGCGCGGGCCTCCGCTTTCTCGCGATCCCAGGTATCCGCCGTCACGCCCTCGGCGCGCAGGCGGTACTTCTCCACCCGCTGCGTCGGCGTCTTGGGCAGCTCCGCCAGGACGCGGACGTAGCGCGGCACCATGAAGGCGGCCATGTTGGCGCGGCAGTGCGCGATCAGGTCCTCCGGCACCACGGCGGATCCTGGCCTGGGCACCACGCACACCATCACCTCGTCCTCGCCCAGGTCGCTGGGCATGGGGATGGCGGCGCTCTCCTGCACGGCCGGGTGGGTGTTGACAGTGCGCTCCACCTCGAACGACGAGATGTTCTCGCCGCGCCGGCGGATGGCGTCCTTGCGGCGGTCGACGAAGCGGTAGAAGCCGTCGGCGTCGCGCTGCAGCACGTCGCCGGTGTGGAACCACAAATCGCGCCACGCCTCGACCGTCTTGTCGGGCATGTTGCGGTATTCCAGCATCATGGCGTGCGGCCGCTTCGGGCGGATCAGCAGTTCGCCCGGCGTGCCGTCCGCCACCTCAAGGCCCGCATCGTCGACGAGGCGGACGTCGTAGTCCGCGGTCGGCACGCCGCAGCTTCCGGGCCTGCGCCGGTCGCGCGTGCTCATCAGCGGCAAGCCGATCTCGCTCATGCCGTAGCCCTCGATCAGCGTGACGCCGAAGCGCGCCTCGAACGCCTCGAACAGGCCCGGCCCGGCGCCCGCCCCCATCATGATCCGCAGGGGGTGGTCGCGGTCGGCTGGCGACGGGTCGGCCTTCATCAGCACCGACAGGATGGTGCCGATGTAGTTGAACTCGGTGCAGCCGTGCCGCCGCACGTCGTCCCAGAAGCGCCCGGCCGAGAACTTCTCGGCCAGCACCATGCGCGCGCCCGACAGCAGCGCCGGCATGGTGGACAGCACCTGCGCGTTGCCGTGGAACAGCGGCAGCGCGTTGTACAGGCAGTCCTCCGCGCCGTAGCCGGTGGCCTCGGCGATCAGCTCGCCCATGCGCACGGCGTAGTGGTGCGGCATCACCGCACCCTTGGACGGGCCGGTGGTGCCGGAGGTGAACATGATGGCGTAGGGGTCGGACCAGGTGACGCCCGGATCGTGGAAGTCGCCGCCGTTCGCCATCACCGCGTCCAGCCGGTGCACCGTGAGGCCGCTGGCATCGGCCGGCGGCTCGCCGGCCACCACGAGGTGCTTGAGCCCCGGCAGCCGGTCCGCCACGGCGGCCAGCGCCGGCACGAACTCGGCGTCAGCCACGGCCACGGTGCAGCCGGCGATGTCCAGCATGTGCGCCAGCAGGTCGCCTCGGTGCGCGGTGTTGATCGGCACCTCGACGGCGCCGATCATGCCGCTGCCGAACCACAGGGCCAGGAACTCCGGCCGGTTGCCCATCATGATGGCCACCGTGTCGCCCTTGCGCAGGCCCAGCGCCTGCAAACCGGCGGCGGCGCGGGCGCTGAGGTCCCAGAGGTCGCGGTGGGTGAAGGTCTGCTCGCCGAAGGTGAGGAACGGGCGTCCGCCCGGACCTTCGGCGCGCTCGCGCAGCACGGCATGCACCGTGCGTTCCTGCGGTCGATCGCTTCGGAACACGGGATGTCTCCTCGATATGCTGCGGGTCAGGCGGCGTGCGGCTGCGCCGGATCGGGGAAGGCGCCGTAGTAGCGCAGCACCTCGGCCGGCGGCCGCTTCTGCTCCCACTCCCGTGCGAAGGCGTCGTAGGGCTTGGCGCGGCGCAGCCGCTCCCGCCGGGCCTCGGCGCGGGCCGCCTCGGTGGCCGCTTCGTCCAGGTGCGGCGTGCGCGGATCGACGACCACGCGGTAGACGTCGCGCGCGGCCTCGGCCGAAACGCGGCCGACGCGCAGGTCCTGCAGCACGGACGCCGGGTCGCGCTGGAGCGGGTCGCCGTAGCCCGCCCCGCCGGTGATCGGCACGTAGTAGGTGTCGCCCGCCATGAAGGGCGACGGCGGGAAGGCGAGGTTGTGGAAGCTGCGCTGCCCCTCCTCCGCCGTGCCCTTGTGGTACAGCGCGCCCATGGAGTTGGGTAGGCCGGGGGCGGCGTCGCGCATCAGCGCGTCGACGTTGGAGCCGTGCACCGCCTGCACGAAGGCCGGCGGCGCCGCGCGCCCGCCGAAGATGCCGAGCGTCGCCGGGAAGTGCGCGCCGAAGCCCATGCTGCCCAGCCCGACCCACGGCACCCCGTGCACCTTCAGCCCGAAGCCGACGCCCGAGCCGCCGCGATACTTGCCGTGGCCGTAGGAGTTGTCGAAGAAGTTGCGGAACAGGTAGAGGAACGGCCGGTCGGCCTCCGTGCTCTCGACGTCGCCGCAGTCGCTCATGGTGGCGAAGAAGGCGCCGGCGCAATCGACGCCGTCGCGTCCGGGACGCCCGCCCGCACCTGTGGCGTTGATCTCCGGCGTGATGTCGGCCATCGGCTCGCCCCACTGGTTGACGCCGCCGAACACCGTCACCGCGAAGCCCGTGTACCACGCACCCACCGCCCGGCTGGGGTCGGTGGCGTAGGTCATGCGGGCGCCGGCCATGAACATGCCCTGGGTGAACGCCACCTGCGTGGCCGGCGCGTAGGACACCGGCACGTCGCCCTTGGCGTTGACGAAGCTGTTCTCCGGGAACCGCCAGTCGATGCCTTCCAGCAGGCCGTTGTTGGCCGGCAGGTCGTGGAACAGCCAGCCGCAGAAGTACACCATCGCCAAGCCCAGGATGCCCTGGAAGTAGCTGTTGACCGGCCGGTCCGGCAGCAGCGGAGAGGAGCCGTCGAGGACCAGCGTGATGCGCTCGCCCTTCTTCTCCACCGCGAGGTTGATCTTGAGGAGCTGGGATTCCGGCCCCGTGGTGTCCATGAAGCGCGGCTGGCGGTAGACGCCGTCGTTGAGGCTGGCGATCTTGCGCCGCGCCGCCTCGCCCGTCACCGTCAGCACCTTGCGCAGGGCACCCACGAAGAAGTCGTTGCCCTTCTCGGCGATGAAGTCGCGCACCCGGCGTTCGGCGATGCGGGCGGCGGCGAGGCGGGCCTTGAGGTCGAGGATCATGGTCCGCGGGTCGCGGGTCATGGTGGCGAGCATCGCCAGCAGATCCTCCTTCAGCGTGAAGTTCTCGCCGATCTTGATGGGCGGCACCAGCAGCCCCTCGTCGTAGCGGGACTTCGCCCCGTTCACCATGCCGCCCGGCTCAGACCCGCCGGACTCGCCGGTGTGCACGGCGGCGCCGATGAAGCAGACCAGCTCGCCGTCGACGATGACGGGCACGCACAGCCCCATGTCGGCGTTGTGCACGCCGCCGTAATAGGGGTCGTTGTAGAAGAAGGAATCGCCGTTGCGGATGCCCACCGACGGGTCGTCCTTCAGGTGCTTGACCAGGTACTTCACGGGAAGCTGGCTGAGCACCGCGTGGTGGTAGATGCCGGTGGCGCAGACGGCGAGGTCGCCCTGCGCGGTGTAGATGCCGAAGGCCACGTCGCCCCACCGCATGGCGGTGGAGGCGCCGAGCTTCATGGTGGTCTCCTTCCCCTCCAGCGCCACCATCTGCATCTTGTGCTGGAAGATCTCGAAATCGAGGTCGCCGACGGCGGCCTGCGCCGCCTGCTCGCGCGCGGTCAGGGGTTCGGGGCGCAGGCGGTGCACGACCTCGCTGTCGCGGCCGTACTTGACGGTGGGGGTGGGGGCCAGGGTCGTGATGGACATGGCGTTTCTTCCCGTAATTCGTGTGTGGCGTCGAACGGAAGGGCTCCTGACGTTGGGTTTTCGCTGGCGCTCAACCCAACCTACGGCTGACCGGTAGGTTGGGTTGAGCCGAAGGCGAAAACCCAACGTCGGACAGCGTCAGGCGCGTTCGAGGATGCCGTTGCGCAGCGCGTCCATGCGGTAGGTCCAGCCCGGCTCGACGACGTAGGTCGTGTCCGGCGCCTCGATCAGCGCCGGGCCGGCGATGGTGTTGCCCGGCCGCAGCGCCGTCCAGCCGAACACCGGCGTGTCGCGGTAGCCGGCCGCCGGGTCGAAGCAGGCCGGGCGGCTGCCCAGCCGCGCCGCCGCCGGGGGCTCCGCCCCATCCATTTCGGCGGGGGTGAGCGGTGCGTCTTCGGCCACCACGCTGGCGGTGAGGTAGAAGCACTCGACGTTGATGCCGCCGGCCGGGAACGCCGCCTCGGGCGAGTAGATGCGCGAGTACTCCTCGGTGAAGGCGGCGCACAGCGCCTCGACGTCGGCGGTGCCGTCCAGGGTCAGCCGGGGTGCCGTCACCTTGGTCAGGTTGTACTGGCTGCCGTAGCGCATATCGAGGTCGAGGCGCAGGCGCACCCGCTCCGGCCCGAAGCCTTCCAGGCGCAGGTCGCGCAGCGCCTGGTCGCGCAAGCTCTCGACCACTCCGTTGAAAGCCCCGAGGTCGGCCAGGTAGGACTGCTGGTCGTAGCGGAACAGCTTCAGCGTGCGCGACTGCTCCCACACCTGGCTGATCTCCATGCTCGACGCGCCGAACGCGCCGGAGACGGAGGAGACGGCCGGCACCACCACCGTCTGCGCGCCGATGTAGGGGGCGAAGCCGCAGGCGTGCGTGGCCCCGGCGCCGCCGCAGGCGAAGACGACGAACCGGCGTGGGTCGTGGCCCTTCAGCGCCACCTCGTTGAACACCTCCTGGCCCATGCGGGCGTCCACCAGCCGGCGGATGCGCCACGCCGCCTCCAGCGTCGGGATGCCCAGCGGCTTGGCGACCTTCTCGGTGATGACGCGTTCCGCCGCCTCGGCGTCCAGCGGCATGTCACCGCCCAGGTAGTTGTCGGGGTTCATGTAGCCGAGCACGAGGTCGGCGTCGGTCACCGTCGGCTCGGCCCCGCCCTGGTCGTAGCAGGCCGGGCCGGGCATGGAGCCGGCCGACTGCGGACCCACCTCAAGCTGCCCGCCCATCAGCTGGTTCACCCAGGCGATGGAGCCGCCGCCCGCGCCGATGGACTTCACCTCGATGGCGGGGATGTTGGTGCGCCAGCGGTCGATGACCGGGATGAAGTCCTGCGCGCGCAGCTCGCCCCCGGCCACCACGCCGATGTCGAACGACGTGCCGCCCATGTCGGTGAAGACGATGTTGCGGAAGCCCGCCAGCGCCCCCAGGCGGGCAGCACCATGCATGCCGGCCACCGGCCCGGCGTTGTGCGTCAGCACGGCACGGGTGCGCGACACCTTCTTGGTGCCGCCGGTGTTGTGGACGAGGATGACGGGTTTGCGGAAGCCGGCGGTGCGCAGCTCGGTGCCGAGCTTGCTCAGCTCCTGCGCCATGATGCCGTGGATGTAGGCGTTGACCACCGCCGTCATGGTGCGGGTGTATTCGCCGGTCTTGGGCGACACCTCGCTGGACAGGGTGACGGGCATGGCGCCCAGGTAGTCCTCCGGGTACTCCTCCTCGATCACCTGCTTGATCAGGCGCTCGTGCACCGGGTTGACGAAGGACCACAGCGTCGACACCACGAAGCCCATGGCGCCGCGGTCCACCAGCGTCTGCAGCTTCTCCAGGATCTCCTCGCGGGTCAGCGGCATGACGACGGCGCCGTTGCAGTCCAGCCGCTCGCGCACGCCCACCACCATGTCGGGTGCTATCAGCGGGGCCGGCTTTTCGATGGTGGCCATGTCGCGCGCCTCGTGCACCGAGGCGCCGTCGGCCCAGCTCCGGCCGCGGCCGATGAAGATGGTGTCCTCGAAGCCGGCCGTGGTGATCAGGCCCAGCTTCGGGCCGGTGCGCTCGATCAGCGCGTTGGTGCCGACGGTGGTGGAATAGCGCAGCGCCTCCACCCGCTCCAGGTACTGCGGCATGGACAGGCCGCAGCGGCGCGCCAGTTCGCGCACGCCGCGCATGAAGCCGACGGACAGGTCGTAGTGCGTGGTCGGGGTCTTGCAGGTGACGATGCGGCCGTCAGCCCCCACCGAACAGAGGTCGGTGAAGGTGCCGCCGATGTCGATGCCGACGTTGAAGCCCATGGGTGTCTCCTCCGGTAGCGGCCGTTCAGCGGTGCAGGGCACCGAGGGCCGTCTTCGTCTCGATGATCCGTTCGAGGTCGGCGCTTGGCGCCAGCGGCCCGGCCGAGGACAGCGCCAGCAGCGGGCCGCCCGCCGCCTGCCTTGCCGCACCGGCCAGCGCTGCCGCAGCCTGCGGGTCGTCCAGCGGCAAGGGCAGTACGGCACCGCGCCAGCTCCCCTCCCCCAGCGCCGCCGCCAGGGCGGCCGGGTCGACGCCGCCGCCGGCCCCGAGCCACAGGAAGTCGAGGCCGAGCGGGGCGAGGCGCCTTGCCTCTTCCGCAGCGTCCTCCCAGCCGCCGACGTGCACGGCGGTGGCCGCGTCGTAGTAGGCGGCCACTTTGCGCGCCGCCGCGTAGGCGCGCTTGAGCGTGCCGTCCACCGGCACGGACCGCGCCTCCGCGTCCTCCAGGAAGACCAGCAGGTCGGGGCGGGTCTGGCACACGGCCTCCGCCATGCGGGTCAGCACCGGGCGGACGGCGTCGAGCGCCTCCTTGTCCGGTACCTCCTTGTCCGCCCGGCCGCTCAACCGCCGCGCCAGCGTCGCCGGACCGGGAAGGGCGACGACGCAGCCGAGGCTGCCGCGCGCTGGCTCGAACGCGCGCTTCAGCGTGTCGGTGAAGCGGGCGAAGCGCTCGTCATCCGCTTCGTACGCCGCCTCGAAGCCGAAGCACAGCGCGTCGCCGCCGACCAGCGACGTGGCCTGCCGCACGGCGCGGGCGCACAGGTCGGGGTCGGCCTCCAGCGCCGCCGGGTCGGCCCCGGCGACGCGGGCGGCCAGCCCTTCCACCAGCGGCAGGAACAGGGGGCGGGGCGGCGGCTCGCCGCGCGCCAGCGCCGTGAACAGGGTGCGTCCATCCGCCATCTCAGGAGACCCCGTGCCGCGCCTTGAGCGCGTCGATGTCCAGCTCGATGTCGTGGGTGATCGGGTGGCCGGGCGGCAGGTACTCGTTCTCGATCAGCGTGCCGCAGCTTGGGCAATAGAACTCCAGCAGGCGGCAGAAGTCGGGATCGGGGGTGAAGCGGTAGGCCTGCCCCTCCACCAGCGGCGGGTGGGCTTCCTCCAGCGGCACCTCGGCGACCACGCAGCCGGTCTTGTAGCTGGCCCGCGCACTGGTCAGCGCGTGGCCGCAGGCGTGGCAGCACCAGGTCTCGTGCGGCAGGTCGATGTCGAGGTTTTCGGTGATCCGCACCTTCATGGTCAGGCCCCCATCTCCAGCACGAGGTTGTCGAAACGGTCCACGGCGGCCGACCAGCCGTCGGGCACGTAGACGGTGGTCTGGTTGGATTCGACGATGCAGGCACCCCGCAGCGCGTGGCCGTGGCCCATTTTCGCGCGGTCGAAGACCGGCACCGTCACCCGCCCGGCCTGCGGCCCCAGGTAGACCGTGCGCCGGCCGCGCGCCGCGTCCTCGACGCGGGTGGCCGCCACCGGCACCGGGCGCAGGCGGAAGTGCGGCACCGGCGCGCTGGCGAACAGCCCGGCGGTGGTGATGACGAGGTCGTCCTCGACGTCACCGCCCAGCACCGCGGCGGCCTGCCGCGACAGCTCCTCCAGCGCGTGCAGGTCGCGGTGGAAGTCGGGCGTGGTGGTCAGCTTGGTCTCCGCCCCGGTGGTGCGCGACTGCACGATCAGCTCGACCGCCCAGTGCACCTGCTCCGGCGCGAAGCCCTCGCCGCGCATGTCGCGTTCGCCGCGCCCGCGCATGGCGTCGATCGCCGCCGCGACGTCGGCCATGTCGCCGGCCGGGCGCAGCGTCGTCGCCACCCGCGTGTGGTAGAGGTGGCCGACGTCCATCAGCGACGAGGAATAGGCGGAGAACACCGCCGAGAACGGCGTCACCACGATGCGGCGGATGCCGGCCATTTCGGCGACGGCGCAGGCGTGCAGCGGACCGGCACCCCCGTACACCACCATCATCGGGTCGCGCCCGCCGACCTCCTCGCACAGGCGCTTGGTGGCGAGGCCCATGTCGGCGTCGACGCACGCGCGCACGCGCCACGCCGCCTCCTCCACCGACACGCCGAGCGGCCCGGCGACCCTGGATTCGAGCGCCGCCGCCGCCTTCGCGGCGTTCAGCCGCTTGCGCCCGCCCAGGAAATAGTCGGGGTCGAGCAGGCCGAGGACGAGGTTGGCGTCGGTCACCGTCGGCTCCGTGCCACCCAGGTCGAAGCAGGCCGGACCCGGCAGCGCGCCGGCCGAGCGCGGGCCGACAAGCACCCGCCCGCCGTCCACCGACGCGATGGAGCCGCCGCCGGCCCCCAGCGCGCGGATCGCCAGCATGGGCAGGTTGCAGCGGAACCCCTCCACGTCCGGGCGCAGCGCGTGGCTCGGCTCGCCCGCACGGACGAAGCCGATGTCGAAGGAGGTGCCGCCCATGTCGGCGGACACCACCAGTTCCGCGCCATAGAGGGCGCCGATCTCGCGGGCGCCCAGCAGGCCGGCGGCCGGACCGGAATTGTAGGTGTTGATGGCGCGCGTCTTGGCGACGCGGGCCGCCGCCCCGTTGTTGTGGCCGATCAGGAGTTGGCCGGGAAAGCCGTTCCGGCGCAGGTCCTCGCCCGCCTTGTAGAGCAGGCGCGTCAGCTTGCCGTGGATGTAGGCGTTCAGCACCGCGCTGTTGATCCGCTCCTGGTAGCCGGAGCGGCGGATGACGTCGGTGCTGAGAAACACCGGAACCGAACCCAGGTAGTCGCGCGGGTATTCCGCCTTGATGGCGGCGCGCACCGCGCGCTCGGCCGCGGGGTCGGCGTCGGCGCCGTGCAGCGCCACGACGAGGCAGTGGGCGCCGCGGTCGATCAGCGTCTGCGCCGTTTCCAGCACGCTGTCGCCGTTGCCGTCGACGCCCAGCACCATGTCGGGCGCCACGAGCGGCGCCTTGCCCTCGGCGTCCGTCGCGGGGGCGAGGTTCTCGCACCCCTTGGTGACGATCAGGCCGACCTTGGCGCCGGTGCGCTCGATGATGGCGTTGGTGCCGATGGTGTTGGAGAAGCGCACCACCTCCGCCTCGCGCAGCAGCCGGTCGACCGGCACGCCGAAGGCGTCGGCGCCGGCGCGGATGCAGTCGAGGAAGCAGGCGGTGAGGTCGTGCGGGGTGGTCGGCGTCTTCACCGTGCGGAACTCCTCGCCGTGCGCGAAGAAGCCGTCGGTGAACGTGCCTCCGGTGTCGATGTCGATGGTGTAGCCCATGGCGTGCGTATTCCTCCCGGGGGGCGCGGTGGCCCCGGACCTTGGTCATGCGCCGCGTTGTGTCCGCGGCGTCATTGCGGGTGGTGGTGGTGGCTCAGCCGGGTGTGGGCCCGTGCAGGCCGTTCAGGATGAAGCCGATGATCTCGCGGTGCACGTCGTCGGCCGGCAGCGGGCCGTCGCCGTGATACCAGCGGAGCTGCCAATTGATGACGCCCAGCACATTGAAGGCGAGAATCTTCAGATGCTCCGTACGGACGATGCCGGCGGCGCGCAGCGCCTCCAGCTCGCGGATGTAGATCGCCAGCACCTGACGCTGGACGTCGTGGTTGATCTTGTCGCCACCGACCGTCAGGCGGTCCTGCTCGATGAAGATCATCCGCAGTTCGCGCTGATAGCTGGTGGAGACGGTGAGGTGCGCCTTCACCAGCGCCTCGAATCGGGCCAGAGGGTCGGTGACGTCGGCCAGCGCGCCTTCCAGGCGCGCCGGCAGCGTCTTGACCGAATACTCCATGATCTCCAGCCAGAGACCTTCCTTGCTGCCGAAGTAGTGGTAGATGTTGGAGACGCTGACGCCCAGCGCGTTGGCGATGTCGCGAATCGACGTGCCGCTGAAGCCGCGCGTCGAGAAGAAGTCCAGCGCCGTCTGGAGGAGCACGTCGCGCGAGCTTGCGCCGTCCTCGCCCGGACGCGCCGGCGGTGCCGCGGCGGTCCGTCGATTTCTGGTGCTGGCTGCCGTCATACTCGTCCTCCCGGTGCGCTTTCTTGCGTTTTTGCCCTGGTGCCGCGGGCCGGCCGCTGCCTCTAGAGCGATCGTTCGATTCAAACCCAACCACATGTAAAAACGCTTGTCAAACGGATTTGTGTGCGCTCTAATTGCCCCAACACGTACTGAACGAACGTTCGATGCATGGTGTTGCCGATGGCGGCCCCTGCGGACGAACGTCGCGCCTTTGGGAGGAAACCAGCGCATGTCCCGCTTGAAGGATAAGGTCTGCATCGTCACCGGCGCCGCCAACGGAATCGGCGCCGCCACCGCCCGCGCCCTGGTCCGCGAGGGCGCCCGCATCACCCTCACCGACGTCGATGACGCCGCCGGAGAAGCGCTGGCCGCCGAACTGCGCGACGGTGGCGCGGACGCCGTGTTCCTGCACCACGACGTGGCCGACGCCGCACAGTGGGACGTGGTGTTCGAGTCGGTGCTGGGCCGGCACGGCCGGCTCGACGTCATGGTCAACAACGCCGGACTCGGCACCTACAATGACATCGAGACGGTGTCGCTGGAGGACTGGCGCCGCATCATGGGGATCAACGTCGACGGCACCTTCCTCGGCACCCAGAAAGCGATTCGCGCCATGAAGGAGACGGGCGGCGGCGCCATCGTCAACGTCGCCTCGGTCGCCTCCTTCATCGGCGCGCCGTCGCTGGCCGCCTACAGCGCCAGCAAGGGCGCGGTGCTGATGCTGACCAAGAGTGCCGCCACCTATTGCGGCCAGCGCGGCTACAACATCCGCGTCAACGCCATCCACCCCGGCCTGATCGAGACCCGCGCGGGCATCGAGATGGCGCGCAAGGCGACCGGTGCGGCCAGCAACGAGGAGGCGGTGGCCTTCTTCACCCAGCTCCACCCCATCGGCCGCATCGGCAAGCCGGAGGAGATCGCCGACGGCATCGTCTTCCTGGCGAGCGCCGAATCGAGCTTCATGACCGGTTCGTCCCTGGTCGTCGACGGCGGCTACACCGCCCTGTGACGGGCCTGTGTTGGGCCGCCCTTCGGTTGGCCCACCCTACGGATGCTTCGTAGGTTGGGCCAAGCGCCAGCGCGGCCCAACGGGACCGGCGGATCGTATCCCCATCTGGAACGAACGTTCGAATTAGGTGGAGCACGCGCATGCGACGCGCCTTGGGCCTGGCGGCGAAGGCCGGCCCTTTCCTCATCATTGCCGGCCTGATCGGCGCCGTGTTCGCCGTGAAGCTGGAACCGGTCGTCCACGCCGTGGCCGAACCGGCGCTGGCGCCGCGCGACCTGTTCCTCGGCGCCGCCGCGCCCGCCGACGGCGTGCTGTGGATGGTCGGGTCGGAGGGCAAGATCGTCCGCTCCGACGACGGCGGGCGGAGCTGGCGCGTCCAGCGCTCCGGCACCGCGCGGATGCTGCAGGCCGTCGCCGCGTGGTCGGCCATGGAGGCGGCGGCGGTGGGTGCCGACGGCGCCGTGCTGGTCACCCGCGACGGCGGCGCCACGTGGCAGCCGGCGGCGCCGCTCGACAAGCCGCACCGCCTGTTGGCCGCGGCGCTGGACGCAAGCGGCCGGCTGTGGGTGGCGGGTGAGATGGGCACGCTGCTGGTCTCCGCCGACCGGGGTCGCAGCTTCACCGCCGCCGCCGAGCCGCGCGACGTCGGTCTCAACGGCATCGCCTTCGCCGGTTCCGACACCGGCTGGGTGGTCGGCGAGTTCGGTGAGGCCCGCCACACCGCCGACGGCGGCCGCACCTGGACGGCCGTCGATGCCGCGCCGCGCAGCCTGATGGCCACCGCCGCCTGCGGTGGCGCCACCGGCGTCGCCGTCGGGCTGGAGGGCACGGTCGTGCGGACCGCCGACGGCGGCCGGACCTGGACGCCGGTCGCCACCCCACTGCGCGAACCGCTGTTCGCAGTGACCTGCGCCGACGGGCGCTGGACCGCCGTGGGCGACCGCGGCGCCATCCTCACCGGCAGCATCGCGACCGGCGACGCGCGGGCCGTGGCCCTGGCCGGCGGCCTGCCGGCGTGGCGGGCGGCGCTGCTGCGCGTCGGCGACCGCCTGCTGGCGGCCGGCGCGGGCGCCGGCTGGATCGCCGCCGATGGCCCCGACGGCCGCTTCATCCCCTTTCCGGGCTAAGGCCCACAGGAGCACGTGACGCCATGGAGCGCATCGCCGCCCTGATCATCCGTTTCCGCCTGCCGCTGCTGGCGGCCATGCTCGCCGCCTCCACGGTGGTGGCCTGGTTCGCCACGCAGATCCAGGTGCGCACCGATCTCGCCGACCTGCTGCCCGGCGACCATCCCTACGTCGCCGTGGACCGCGCCTTCCGCACCTCCTTCGGCAGCGCCAACATGGTCTCGGTCATGTTGGAGGTGGAGGAAGGCACCGTCTTCCGCGCCGACGTGCTGCGCGCCGTGCAGGGCATCACCCGCGACCTGGAGTACGTGAAGGGCGTCAACCCCTTCCAGATCAACTCCCTGGCCGCCCGCAAGATGACCGAGGTGCGGGCCGACGACAAAGGCATCGAATCGCGCCCGCTGATGTGGCCGGAGGTGCCGCAGGGCGCCGACGGCATCGCCGCCCTGCAGCGCGCGGTGGTCAGCAACCCGCTGGTCTTCGGCCGCTACGTCTCCGCCGACCTCAAGGCGGCGCTGATCACCGCCGACTTCTACGAGAACGCCGTCGACCACAAGGCGGTGTTCGAGCAGGTCGCCGGGATCGTCGAACGCCACCGCCTGCCCGGCGTCACCGCGCACGTGGTGGGCGAGCCCGTCCTCTACGGCTGGGTGGCGCAACACCTGCCGGAGACGGTGGCGGTGTTCCTGGCGACCGTGCTGCTGACCGCGTTCATCCTCTTCATCACCTCGCGCTCGCTGCGCGGCACGGCGCTGCCGCTGCTGGCCGGTCTGGCGAGTGCCGTGTGGGCGCTGGGCTTCGCGCGGATGCTCGGCTTCTCCTTCGATCCGCTGGTCGTGGTGGTGGCCTTCCTGATCTCCGCGCGCTCGGTGTCGCACTCCGTGCAGGTGGTGGCGCACTTCGACGACCGCGTGCTGATCGACGGGCTGGACCCGCGCGCGGCGGCGCAGCGCACCATCGTCGAGCTGTTCAAGCCCGGCACGCTGGGCGTGCTGACCGACGCCGGCGGCATCGCCATCGTGGCGCTGACCCCCATTCCGCTGCTGGAGAAGGTGGCGATCATCGGCTGCATCTGGGTCGCCACCATCCTGGTGACCAGCGTGCTGCTGACGCCGATCCTGCTGTCCTACGTGCCGGCCCCGGTCGGGTTCCGGCTGCGGGCCGACGTGACGCCGCTGCTCGACCGGCTGCTGGACGGCTGCGCCCGGCTGGCGCTGGGCCGGCGGCGCGGCTGGGTGGCCGGGGTGGCGGCGGTGGTCTTCGCCGGTTCGCTGGCCTACTCCTTCCACCTGTCGATCGGCGACGCCTCCTCCGGCTCGCCCATCCTGTGGCCGGAGTCCGCCTACAACCGCGCGGCGGCGGCGATCAACGCCCGCTTCCACGGTGCCGACCGCATGTTCATCGTCGTCGCCGGCAGCGAGCCCGACGCCATCAAGCGGCCCGAGGTGCTGCGCGCCATGCGCGACCTGCAGCGCTTCATGGAGGCGCAGCCGGAGATCGGCGCCACGGTGTCCATCGCCGACCTCATCCCGGCGATCAACCGCATCATCCACGAGGGCAACCCGCGCTACCAGGACCTGCCGGACGACCGCATGGCGATCGGCGAGATGCTGTACTTCTTCGGCACCGGCCTGGACGCCAGCGACACCGCGCTGTTCTTCGACGCGCAGTACCGCAACGCCTCGATCACCGCCTTCTTCACCGACCGGCGCGGCGACACGGTG
>DASPIO010000163.1:0-7085 GCA_035629155.1 Azospirillum sp.
CCTGTACTTCATCGAGGACAACTGCGAATCGATGGACGCCGAGCTGAACGGCAAGAAGGCCGGCACCTTCGGCGACCTCAACACCTTCAGCTTCTTCTTCTCGCACCACATCTCGACGATGGAAGGCGGGATGATCCTGACGGACGACCTGGAACTGGCGCACCTCTGCCGCTCCATGCGCGCGCACGGCTGGACCCGCGACTTGCCGCCCGACACGCCGCTGTACGAGCGCCGCTCCTCCGACCATTTCGAGGCCTACCGCTTCATCCTGCCCGGTTACAACGTCCGCCCGCTGGAACTGGAAGGGGCGATCGGCCGCGAGCAACTCAAGAAGCTGTCGGCCATGACCGCCCGGCGGCGCGCCAACCTCAAGCTGTTCCAGGAGCTGTTCGCGGGTGACGAGCGCTTCATCATCCAGCGCGAGAACGGCGTCTCGTCCGCCTTCAGCTTCACGGTGATCCTCAACCCGGCCCGCAACCCGGACCGGGAGAAGGTGTTCGCCGCGCTGAAGGAGGCCGACATCGGCTTTCGCATCATCACCGGCGGCTGCTTCCTGCGGCACGACGTGCTGAAGCACTACGACTACGACACGGTCGGCGCGGTCGAGAACGCCTACCTCGCGCACGACCTCGGATTTTTCGTGGGCAACCACCCGCACGACCTCACGCCGCAGATCATTCGCCTGCGCGACGTGCTCGACCGTGCGTGCCGCTGAGGAACAGGAAAGACAATGACCGAAAAGCTGAACATCCTGATCACCGGCGGCGCCGGCTATCTCGGTTCCATCATGGTGCCGGCGTTGCTGGACGCCGGCCATCGCGTGACCGTGCTGGACAACTTCATGTTCCGCCAAGCCTCGCTCACGCAGGTCTGCGCCAACCCGGACTTCGACGTGGTTCGTGGCGACGCCCGCGACGAGGACACGTTGAAGCCGTTGGCCAAGTCGGCCGACGTGGTGATCCCGCTGGCGGCCCTGGTGGGCGCGCCGCTGTGCGATAACGACAAACTCGGCGCCGCCAGCACCAACCGCGACGCGGTGTTGACGCTGATCCGCCTGCTGTCGCGTGAGCAGCGCATCATGATGCCGGTGACCAACTCCGGCTACGGCATCGGCGAGAAGGGCAAGTTCTGCACCGAGGACAGCCCGTTGCGCCCCATCTCGCTGTACGGGCGCACCAAGGTCGAGGCCGAGGCGGCGGTGCTGGAGCGCGGCAACGCCATCTCCTTCCGCCTGGCCACCGTGTTCGGCATGGCGCCGCGCATGCGCATCGACCTGCTGGTCAACGACTTCGTCTACCGCGCCGTCTACGACCGGGCCGTGGTGCTGTTCGAGCCGCACTTCAAGCGCAACTACATCCACATCCGCGACGTGGCACGCGCCTTCCTGCATGGGCTGGGCAACTTCGAGACGATGAAGGACCGGCCGTACAACGTCGGCCTCTCCGACGCCAACCTGTCGAAGTGGGAGCTGTGCGAGAAGATCCGCGAGCACCTGCCGAAGTTCGTGTTCCTGGAGGCGCCGATCGGAGAGGATCCGGACAAGCGTGACTACATCGTGTCGAACGAGCGCATCGAGGCGACCGGCTATGCGCCGGCCTTCTCGCTGGACGACGGCATTCGCGAGCTGATCAAAGGCTACCGCATGGTGCGCAACGCCGTGCACGGCAACGTGTGACCTGGAAAGGACCGACCATGGACGGCGCAGCGGGTGGTGATCGCCTGGACCTCGTGCTCATCCACCCGGGCGGCCGCGGGCAGGTGTACCAGACGCTCGCCGACGACCTGACGGCCATCGAGCCGCCGCTGTGGTGCGGGCTGATCGCCACGTACTGCCGGCTGCGCGACCACCGCGTGGCCATCATCGACAGCGAGGCGGAAGGCTGGGGCCCGCAGGAGGTCGCCGACAAGGTTGCCGAGTGGAAGCCGCGGCTCGTCGCCATGGTCGTCTACGGCCACCAGCCGTCCGCCTCGACGCAGTCGATGCCGGCGGCCGGCGCCGTCTGCCGCGCCATCAAGGAGCACGACGCGGCGCAGCCGATCGTCATCGTCGGCGGCCATGTGGCCGCCATGCCCGAACGCACGCTGCACGACGAGGCGGTGGACTTCGCCTGCACCGGCGAGGGGCCGGTGACCGTGGACGCCCTGCTGCGCGCGCTGAAGGCCGAGCGGCCGGAAGACGCGGCGCCGGATTTCGCCGCCGATTTCGCCAACGTCCCCGGTATCGTCTACTGGCACGAGGGTGAACCGCGCCGCACCCTGCCGGCGGCCAACGTCGACGACCTCGACCGCGACCTGCCGGGCTCGTCGTGGGACCTGCTGCCCATGGACAAGTACCGGGCGCACAACTGGCAGTGCTTCGGCGCCATGGACACGCGCATGCCCTACGCGTCGATCTACACGACGCTGGGCTGCCCGTACCGCTGCACCTTCTGCTGCATCAACGCGCCGTTCGGCAAGAACGGCTACCGCTTCCGCAGCCCGGAGGCGGTGCTGAAGGAAATCGACATCCTGATTCAGCAGTACGGGGTGCGCACCTTCAAGATCGTCGACGAGATGTTCGTGCTGAACGAGAAGCACGTCACGGCGATCTGCGAGGGGCTGATCCCGCGCAACGAGGCGCTGGGCAACACGCTGAACTTCTGGGCCTATGCCCGCGTCGACACGGTGAAGCCGGCGATGCTGGAGATGCTGCGCCGGGCCGGCGTGCGCTGGCTGGCGCTGGGCATCGAGTCCGGCTCCAAGCACGTGCGCGACGGGGCGAAGAAGGCGCTGCGCAGCGAAGACATCGTCGGCGTCGTGCGCGCCATCCAGGAGGCCGGCATCAACGTCATCGGCAACTACATCTTCGGCCTGCCCGATGACGACATCGCCTCGATGCGCGAGACGCTGGACCTCGCCAAGGAACTGAACTGCGAGTTCGCCAACTTCTACTCGGCCATGGCGTACCCCGGTTCGCCGCTCTACGGCCAGGCGGTGGAGAAGGGCTGGGATCTGCCGGAGAACTGGAGCGGCTTCTCGCAGCACAGCTACGACTGCAAGCCGCTGGCGACCGAGAAAGTGTCGGCGGCGGAAGTCTTGCGCTTCCGCGACGCCGCTTTCACCGAATACTTCACCAACCCGCGCTACCTGAAGATGGTCGACCAGCGCTTCGGCGCCACGACCAGCGCCCACATCCGCCACATGACGCGCCATGCCCTGCGCCGTCGGCTGCTGGAGGAGGGGGAGGGCGGCGCCGTCACGCAAGAAAAGGTCGCCGGTGCAGCATAAGCAGCCCCTCGAGACGATCGACGCCGCCGTCCTGGCCGGCGGACTCGGCACGCGCATCCGTGGTGTCCTGGGCGACACGCCAAAGGTGCTGGCTCCGGTGGCCGGGCGCGCCTTCCTCGGCCACCTGCTCGACTATCTCGCCGGGTTCGGCGGGCAGCGCGTGGTGCTGTGCCTTGGCCATCTGGCCGACCGCGTCACCGCGTGGCTGGCGCAGGGCGATTCGCACCACAGCCTGGACGTGGTGTGCGCCATTGAACCGCGGCCGATGGGCACGGCCGGCGCATTGCGTTTCGTGCGCGACGAACTGACCTCCGATCCCGTGCTGGTGATGAACGGCGATACCTTCGTCGATGCCGACCTGCGGGCTTTTGTCGCCTCGCACAAGCTGTCCGGGGCGGAGGCCTCGGTGCTGTGCGTCAAGGTGGAGGATGCCGCCCGCTACGGCCGCGTCGACGTGGGTGCCGACGGGCGCATCCAGCGCTTCGTCGAGAAGACGCCCGGCAGTGGCACCATCAACGCCGGGGTCTACCTGCTCTCGGCCGCCTTCCTCGACCGCTTGGCCGCGTCGAACGCCACGTCGTTGGAGCGCGACGTGCTGGAACGGCTGCCGGCGGGCACGCTGCACGCGCACGTGGTGTACGGGCGGTTCATCGACATCGGCACGCCGGAAAGCCTCGCCATGGCGGCCGGCGTGATCACCGGGGGCGCCCCATGATCCTCACCCGCACCCCGTTCCGCATCTCGTTCTTCGGCGGCGGCACCGACTATCCGAAATGGTACCGCAAGCACGGCGGCGCGGTGATCGGCGGGGCCATCGACAAGTACTGCTACATCACCCTGCGCACGCTGCCGCCGTTCTTCGCGCACCGGCACCGCATCGTCTATTCGAACGTCGAGCTGGTGAACGACATCGCCGAGATCCAGCACCCGGCGGTGCGCGCCGTGCTGGGCGACATGGGCATCGCCGAGGGGCTGGAGATCCACCACGACGGCGACCTGCCGGCCCGCTCCGGCCTGGGCTCCAGCTCGGCCTTCACGGTGGGGCTGCTGAACGCGCTGAACGCGCACCGCGGCCGGATGGTCAGCAAGCGCAACCTTGCGCTGGAGGCGATCCGCATCGAGCAGGAGGTGATCGCCGAAAACGTCGGTTCGCAGGATCAGGTGTGGGCGGCGTACGGCGGGCTGAACCGCATCGAGTTCCACCAGGACGGCACCATCGACGTGTCGCCGTTGATCATCGACCGCGAGCGGCGCGAGGCGCTGCAGGACCATCTGGTCCTCTACTTCACCGGATTCTCGCGCTACGCCACGGACATCGCCAAGGACAAGATCGCCAACCTGGACAAGCGCGGACCGCAGTTGCGCACCCTGCGCGCCATGGTCGACGAGGCGGCGGCGATCCTGGGCGGCGCCGACCGGCCGCTGGAGGACTTGGGCCGCCTGCTGCACGAGAGCTGGATGCTCAAGCGCGAGTTGTCGGACAGCGTTTCCAACTCGGCCATCGACGACCTGTACGAGAGCGCGCTGGCGCACGGTGCGTTGGGGGGCAAGCTGCTGGGCGCCGGCGGCGGCGGCTTCCTGTTGCTGTTCGTGCCGCCGGAGCAGCAGGCCCGCCTTCGTGAGCATTTCAAGGATCTGATTGCCGTGCCAGTGCGCTTCGACGTCGGAGGCAGCAAGGTCGTGGTCTACGAGCCCGACGACTTCGTCCAGGAACAGCGCCGGTAGGATTGCCGCTGGCGGCCGTCCTTGCAACCTCGACGATTCCAGGAGTAGTAACAGGCGAGCGTAGACAGACATTATCCAGGGATGCCCCCGTGGTCGAGCCGATCCCCGCCGCGCAGGCGCTGCTGCCCTTTCTCACCGATCGGCAGTTCGACGCGGACAAGATCAACCGCTTCACGGCGCTGTGCGACACCCTGCGCCGCGACCTGCCGCTCGATGCCCGCATCACGCTGGCCGACCACTTGCGCCGCGAGGCGCCGACCGGCGACACCGTGCGTCTGCATTCGGTGCTCTTCCACCTGACCGGCGACCTCTACCACCTCGAACGCATCCTGCATTACCTGATGATGGGCGGGGACGAGGTCGCGCCGGAGTTGCTGCACTACACCTACTGGTGCGTGTCGCGGCAGATGTTCATGGGGGCGGCGGCGCCGGAGAAGGCCGCGGCCTTCGGCCCCTGCGACGTCCACCGCTTCTACGAGCATATGGTGCGGCTGATCGCCCGGCGCTGGGGGGCGGTGCCGCCGCGGCGCGAGCCCAGGGCGGGCCCGGTCCGCCGCGTCGCCGTGGTCACCAACCAGTTCACCAGCGACCGGCACCAGCCGTCGCGCGACTGCTTCGACTACGCCGCCCGGCTGCAGGAGGCCGGACTCGAGGTGGCGATCATCAACACCAACATGATGCCGCTGCGCATCGAGAACATCTTCATCCCGCCGATGATCGCCGAACTGGTCGAGCATTACGAAGGGGTGCACGCCATCGAGATGTTCGGCCGGCACGTGAAGATGGCGTCCTTCACCAGCCGCGCCTTCTCGCGCGAGAAGATGCACGAGGTGCTGGAGGCGATCGACGGCTATGACCCCGACGTGCTTGTCACCTTCGGCGGGTCGGTGATCGCCGCCGACCTGTTCGCCGAGGCCGGCGCGCGGCCGGTGGTGACGCTGCCGACCACGTCGGGCCTGACCTTCTCGCTGGCGCACATCGTGCTGGGATACGACGAGCACGACCACACGCAATCGATCCCGGCGCTCTACCGCGCGCCCTTCGCGCGGCGCTTCCGCCCGTTCAGCTTCGGCTTCACCCTGCCGCCGACGGCCGGGGCGGGCGGCGACTTCGGCCTGGGCAATGCCGGCTTCGTCTTCGCCGTCGTCGGCACCCGGCTGGACCAGGAGGTGGACGCCGGCTTCCTGTCGCTGGCGGAGGATGTGCTGGACCGCTGCCCGGACGCCGTCATCGCCTTCGCCGGCCCGGTCGGCGACCTGCCGGGGCGCCTCGCCGCCTCGCGGCACGCGGCGCGGCTGCGCGCGCTTGGCCACCTGAACGACATCCGCGCCTTCTATGGTCGTGTCGGCGCCTTCCTCAACCCGCCGCGCCAGGGCGGCGGTGGCAGCGCCGCCTTCGCCATCGGCGAGGGCGTGCCGGTCGTCACGCTGCCGTCGGGCGACGTCGCCAGCGTCGCCGGGCCGGAGTTTCACGCCGCCGACCGCGCGGCCTATGCGGCGCGCGCCGCCGCCCTGTGCGCCGACCGGGACTTTCGTGCCACGCAGTCCGCAGCGGCCAAGGCGCGCTATGACGGTGTCGTCGACCGCCGCCATTCGGTGCAGCGCCTGCTGGACTATTGCGAGGAGGCGCGCCGGCTGCATGCCGCCGGGGTGCGGAATTAAGGACGGGTCAAGGAAGCAGCGCGCAGGATGACGCCGGAGCCAACCATGGGAGTCCCTACCGTGTCGCGCGACGTGACCATCGACGGCCGCCCGATCGGGCCGGGCCATCCGCCCTACGTGATCGCCGAGATGTCCGGCAACCACAAGGGCGACCTCGGCCGGGCGCTGGCGCTGATCGACGCCGCGCACGCGGCCGGCGCCGACGCGGTCAAGCTGCAGACCTACACCGCCGACATCATCACCATCGACCACGACGGGCCGGGCTTCCTGCTGCAAGGCGGGCTGTGGAAAGGGCGCACGCTGCACGACCTCTACCGCGAGGCGCACACCCCCTGGGACTGGCATCCGGCGCTGTTCGAGCGCGCCCGCAGCCTGGGCATCACGATCTTCAGCTCGCCCTTCGACGACACGGCGGTGGACCTGCTGGAGGGG
>DASPIO010000164.1:0-34779 GCA_035629155.1 Azospirillum sp.
GGCTTGACGTCCAGGCCCTCGGGCGTGTGCCAGATCAGGTCGTCCGGCTTGCCGTCGGCGCCGATGTCCTTGGCGGCCAGCGCCTGCCAGTCGGCCAGCGTCTTCTTCGGAAAGTCGGTCATGGACACCTCCTCAACATCGGCCGCCCGGGCCTTCGTACAATCTTAGCGTTGCAAACGGGCCCCCACCCTAACCCTCCCCCGCTCCCAGCGGGTCCGCAGGACCCGCCTGCCGCGCCAGCCGGATCATAGATCCGGCGATAGCGGACGGGGGAGGGGATTTTGGGGGCGTTACGCGAACTCGACGATCTTCTGGTCGACCGACAGGCTGGAGCCCGGCGTGGCGTGGACCTTGGAGACGGTGCCATCCTGCGCCGCGCGCAGGATGTTCTCCATCTTCATGGCCTCGACCACGGCCAGCACCTCGCCGGCCTTGACCTCCTGCCCTTCCTCGACGGCGAGCGAGACCAGCAGGCCCGGCATCGGCGAGAGCAGGAACTTCGACATGTCCGGCGGCGCCTTCACCGGCATCAGCGCGTCGTACTTGGCCGCCGCCGGGGTGAGCACCTTCACGCCGGCCTGGCTGCCGGAATGAATCAGCTTGTAGCCGATGCCCGCGCGGTCGACCTGCACGCACACCGGGTGGCCGTTCACCGTGCCGCGGAACAGCGGTTCGCCGATCTGCCAGTCGCTCCACACCTGCAGGTGCTTGCCCGACAGGTCGACGGTGTAGCCGATGCGCTGCGGGCTGTCCTTGCAGGGATGGACGTGCACGGGGTGCTGCGTGCCTTCCAGCACGACCACCCAGTCCTCGCGAACTTTGGCCTTGTTGCCGCTCATCTTGCCGCTGATCTGGATGTCGCGGTCGCTGATGCAGCGGTGGATGACGGCGGCGACGGCGACCAGCACGGCCGGATCGTCCGGCGGCAGGTCGGCGGCGTGGAAGCCGTTCGGGTACTCCTCGGCGATGAAGTTCGTCGTCAGGCGGCCCTCGACGAAGCGCGGGTGCGCCATCAGCGCGGCGAGGAACGGGATGTTATGGCTGACGCCACGGATGTAGTACTCGTCCAGCGCCTCGCGCATGCCGGCGATGGCGGCGTCGCGGGTCGAGCCCCAGGTGCACAGCTTGGCGATCATGGGGTCGTAGAACATGGAGATCTCGCCGCCCTCGTACACGCCGGTGTCGACGCGCACGTGCGGGTCGTCGGTCGGCGGACGGTAGTGCGTGAGACGGCCGGTCGAGGGCAGGAAGTTGCGGAACGGGTCCTCGGCGTAGACGCGCGCCTCGATGGCCCAGCCGTGCAGGCGCACGTCCTCCTGGCGGATGTTCAGCTTCTCGCCCGCCGCCACGCGGATCATCAGCTCGACGAGGTCGAGGCCGGTGATCAGCTCGGTGACCGGGTGTTCCACCTGGAGGCGGGTGTTCATCTCCAGGAAGTAGAAGTTGCGCTCGGCGTCGACGATGAACTCGACGGTGCCGGCCGACTTGTAGTTCACCGCCTTGGCCAGCGCCACGGCCTGCTCGCCCATGGCCTTGCGGGTGGCGGCGTCGAGGAACGGCGACGGGGCCTCCTCGATGACCTTCTGGTGGCGGCGCTGGATCGAGCATTCGCGCTCGCCCAGGTAGATCACGTTGCCGTGGCCGTCCGCCATCACCTGGATTTCGATGTGGCGCGGCTGCTGGATGTACTTCTCGACGAAGACGCGGTCATCGGCGAAGGAGCTGCGCGCCTCGTTCTGGGCGGAGCGGAAACCTTCCCGCGCCTCCTCGTCGTTCCAGGCCACGCGCATGCCCTTGCCGCCGCCGCCGGCCGAGGCCTTGATCATCACCGGATAGCCGATGTCGCGGGCGATGGTCACCGCCTCGCTGTCGTCGGCGATCACGCCCAGGTAGCCGGGCACGGTGGAGACGCCGGCCTCCTTGGCCAGCTTCTTCGACTCGATCTTGTCGCCCATCGCGTAGATGGCGTGGGCGTCCGGACCGATGAAGGTCACGCCGGCCTCGGCCAGCGCCTTCTGGAACTCCTGTTTTTCCGACAGGAAGCCGTAGCCGGGGTGCACGGCCTGGGCGCCCGTCTTCTTGCAGGCGTCGACGATGCGGTCGATCAGCAGGTAGCTCTGCGCCGAAGGGGCGGCGCCGATGTGGACGGCCTCGTCGGCCATCTCGACGTGCAGCGCGTTCTTGTCCGCGTCGGAATAGACCGCCACCGTCTTGATGCCCATGCGGCGGCAGGTGCGGATGACGCGGCAGGCGATCTCGCCACGGTTGGCGATGAGGATCTTGGAAAACATGTGCGTCACCCTCAGAGCGGGATGTTGTCGTGCTTGCGCCAGGGGTTCTGCAGGCTCTTGTTCTTGAGCATGGCGAGCGCCTTGCAGATCCGGCGGCGGGTGCCGTGCGGCATGACCACGTCGTCGATGTAACCGCGCGAAGCCGCCACGAACGGGTTGGCGAACTTCTGCCGGTATTCCTCCGTGCGCGCCTCGATCTTGGCCTGATCGCCGATGTCGGAGCGGAAGATGATCTCCACCGCACCCTTCGGACCCATCACGGCGATCTCCGCCGTCGGCCACGCCAGGTTGACGTCGCCGCGCAGGTGCTTGGAGGCCATCACGTCGTAGGCGCCACCATAGGCTTTACGAGTGATGACGGTGACCTTCGGCACGGTCGCCTCGGCGTAGGCGAACAGCAGCTTGGCACCGTGCTTGATGATGCCGCCGTACTCCTGCGAGGTGCCGGGCATGAAGCCGGGGACGTCGACGAAGGTGACGATCGGGATGTTGAAGGCGTCGCAGAAGCGCACGAAGCGCGCGGCCTTCTTCGAGGACTCGATGTCCAGGCAGCCGGCCAGCACCATCGGCTGGTTGGCGACGAAGCCGACGGTGGAGCCGTTCATGCGGCCGAAGCCGATGATGATGTTCTTGGCGTAGTCGGGCTGCAGCTCGAAGAAGTCGCCCTCGTCCACGACCTTCAGGATCAGCTCCTTCATGTCGTAAGGCTTGTTCGGGTTCTCCGGCACCAGCGTGTCGAGCGAGGCGTCGTCACGGTCCAGCGGGTCGGTGCATGGGCGCTCCGGCGGCTGCTCCTTGTTGGAGGCCGGCAGGAAATCGACGAAGCGGCGGAGCTGCAGCAGCGCCTCGACGTCGTTCTCGAAGGCGAGGTCGGCGACGCCGGACTTCGAGGTGTGCGTGACTGCACCACCCAGTTCCTCGGCCGTGACCACCTCGTGCGTGACCGTCTTCACCACGTCCGGGCCGGTCACGAACATGTAGGAGCTGTCCTTCACCATGAAGATGAAGTCGGTCATGGCCGGCGAGTACACCGCACCGCCGGCGCACGGGCCCATGATCAGCGAGATCTGCGGGATGACGCCCGAGGCCACCACGTTGCGCTGGAACACCTCGGCGTAGCCGCCGAGCGAGGCCACACCTTCCTGGATGCGCGCACCGCCGCTGTCGTTCAGGCCGATGACGGGCGCCCCGACCTTCATGGCCTGGTCCATCATCTTGCAGATCTTCTCGGCGTGCGCTTCCGACAGCGAACCGCCGAACACCGTGAAGTCCTGGCTGAACACGAAGACGAGACGGCCGTTCACCGTACCGTAGCCGGTGACGACGCCGTCGCCGGGAACCTTCTGGCCTTCCATGCCGAAGTCGTTGCAGCGGTGCTCGACGAACATGTCCCACTCCTCGAAGGAGCCTTCGTCGAGGAACAGTTCGATGCGCTCGCGCGCGGTCAGCTTGCCCTTGGCGTGCTGCGAGGCGATGCGCTTCTCGCCGCCCCCCAGACGCGCGCCGGCGCGCATCGCTTCCAACCTGGCCAGAATCTCTTGCATCGGGCATTTCCCACTGTGAACGAGGTTCCGGCACCGCCGGAACGGGCGGTCCTATGCGCCCAGGAATGCCGCGATTATTCACAAACTTTGCAAAGGGGCAATCCAGCCGTCACAGAAAACGTGCGAACTTGCAAATTCCTTCGCCCGCGCCGATAGTGTGTTGCGAAGTTTGCGAAGACCCGACCCCCCGGCGCGTCCCCGACACCATGCAGAAGAAACTCTTCCTCGGCTACAAGCTCCGCCGCCTGCGCGAGCAGCGCGGGCTGACGCAGGCGGCGCTGGCCAAGGCGCTTGACCTGTCGCCCTCCTACCTGAACCAGTTGGAGAACAACCAGCGCCCGCTGACCTTGGCGGTGCTGCTGAAAGTCAGCTCCGTCTTCGAAGTGGAGCTGACCAACTTCATCGAGGACGAGGAGGCGCGGCTCGTCTCCGACCTCAAGGAGGCGCTGGCCGACCCCCTGTTCACCGGCCCGCCGCCGACCACGGCGGAACTGCGCGGCGTCGTCAACGCCTCCCCGGAGCTGGCACGGCGCCTGCTGGGCCTGCACCAGGCCTACCAGAAGTTGACGGAGCGGGTGCAGGGGCTGGCCGACAGCCTGTCCAACCAGGATCAGGCCGGCGACCTGACCGGCGCGCAGTTCCCCTACGAGGAGGTGCGCGACTACTTCCACTACTGCAACAACTACGTGGGTCCGCTGGACGAGGCGGCGGAGCTGCTGTGGGACCGGGAGAAGATCCACTCGGGCGCCGTGCTGAACGAACTGGCGGCCTACCTCAAACGCCGGCACGACGTGCGCGTGAAGATCGTCGCCGATCCGGGATCCGACGAGACGGCCATGCGCAGCTATGACGAGAGCACCGGCACGCTGCGCCTGTCGGCGCTGCTGAACGGCCCGTCGCGCGCCTTCCACATGGCGCACCAGATCGCCTTGCTGGGCCACGGCGACATCATCGAGGATCTGGTGGCGCAGGCCAACTTCTCCAGCGAGGACGCCAAGTCGATCTGCCGGGTGGGCTTGGCGAACTACTTCGCGGGCGCGCTGGTCATGCCCTACCGCGCCTTCGCGGCGCAGGCCCGCGCGCTGCGCCACGACGTGGAGGAGCTGCAAAGCCGCTTCGGCGCCAGCTTCGAGCAGGTCTGCCACCGGCTGTCCACGCTGCAAAGGCCGGGGGCGCGCGGCGTGCCCTTCTACTTCGTGCGGGTGGACATCGCCGGCAACATCACCAAGCGCCACTCCGCCACGCGCTTCCACTTCGCCCGCTTCGGCGGCGCATGCCCGCTGTGGAACGTGCACGAGGCCTTCGCGCAGCCCGGCAAGATCCTGGTGCAGTTCGCCCGCATGCCCGACCGCACCACCTACATCGGCATCGCCCGCACGGTGACCAAGCGCGGCGGCGCCTACCTGCGCCCGTCGCGCCAGTTCGCCGTCGGCCTGGGCTGCGAGGCCAGCTACGCCAACGAGGTCGTCTATTCCGCCGGCATCGACATCCACAACGAGGAGGCGGCGGTGCCCATCGGCGTGAACTGCCGCATCTGCGAGCGCATGGACTGCCAGCAGCGTGCCTTCCCGCCCATCGGCAGCCAGCTTTCGGTGGACGAGCACCACCGCAGCTTCGTGCCCTACCTGTTCAACCAGGGCCGGCGGGTGGCGGTGGAGTAGCGGGTACGCTCGACATTCCCGGTGTCGGGTGCCATGTTAAGGACATGAGCCAAGCGCATCGCATAGCGGAAGACGACGAGGATGCGGAGATCGCGCTGCTCCGCGCGGCGGTCCAAGAGGCGCGTTCCGCCGAATCCGTTCCGCACGAACGGGTGCGGGAATGGCTGCTTGAACTCGCGCAGGGCAAGAAGGCGCCGCCGCCGCTGCCGTGAAGGTCGTCTGGAAAACCCCTGCGCTCCATGACGTCGAGGCGCACGTCAGTTACCTTGCCGAGGTCAACCCCGATCGCGGCCCGCGAACTCGCCATCACCCTTTTCACCACCGGCGACAGTCTCTCCGCGCTCCCGAACCGCGGCCGTCCTGGACGCATTCCCGGCACGCGGGAACTGCTCGTTGCCTCACCCTACGTGATCGTCTACGAGGTCGGCACCGATACCATATCGATTCTGCGCGTGTGGCATGGCAAGCTTTTGGCGTAGCAAAACCCTCGGCGTCGGGTTTTCGCTGCGCTCAACCCAACCTACCCATCTCTGCCCAACAATCCTTACCATGACGGCGGGTGTCGGGCCGCGCTGCGCTTGGCGCCAACCTACCGAACCGGCCCTACGCGTCCACCAGCTCGAACCGGTCCACGTCCACCAGCCCCATGTCGGTGATCTTCAGGTGCGGGATCACCGGCAGCGGCAGGAAGGCGAGCTGCAGGAACGGTTCGGCCAGCGGGCAGCCCATGGCGCGCACGGCGGCGCGCAGATCTTTCAATTCCCGCTCCACCGTCTCGAACGGGTTCAGGCTCATCAGGCCGGCCAGCGGCAGCGCGATCTCGCCGATCACGCGCCCATTCCGCACCGCCACGAAGCCGCCCTGAAGCTCGATCAGCCGGTTGACGGCGATCGCCATGTCGGCGTCCGAGGCGCCCACGACGCACACGTTGTGGCTGTCGTGCCCGACCGACGACGCGATGGCTCCCTCCTTGAGGTCGAAGCCGCGCACGAAGCCGCGGCCGACGTTGCGGTTCGTCCCGTGCCGGGCGAAGACGCAGACCTTCAGGATGTCGCGCTCCGGGTCGGACACCGCCTCGCCCCGGCGCTGCGGCACCTCCAGCGTCAGGTGCTCGGTGATGATCTTGCCGGGCAGCACGCCGATCACCGGCCGCGCCGACGGCCCCTCCGGCACCCGGAAATCCTCCACCCGCACGGGGTCGAGGCGCACCGAGTCCAGCCCCACCGGATCGACCGCCGCCCGCCCCTCGAACGTCTCGCCGGACACCACCTTTCCGTTCTTGATGACGGTTCGCACCGCGCAGGCTTCCAGATCGTCGAGCAGCACGAGGTCGGCGCGCTGGCCCGGCGCCACCAGCCCGCGGTCGAACAGGCCGAAGCCGCGCGCCGCCGACCACGTGGCCGCCCGGTAGACGTGCGCCACCGGCGCGCCCAGCTTGATGGACGCGCGGATCAGGTGGTCCATGTGCCCCTCCTCGGCGATGTCGAGGGGGTTGCGGTCATCGGTGCAGAAACCGAGGAACGAGGACGTCTCCGGTCCTATCACCTCGGCCAGCGCGTGCACGTCCTTCGACACGGACCCGTCGCGGATCAGCACCTGCATGCCCTTGCGCAGCTTCTCCCACGCCTCGTCGGCGCTGGTCGTCTCGTGGCAGTTGCGCACGCCGCACGACAGGTAGGCGTTCAGCTCCCGCCCGCGCACCAGCGGCGCGTGCCCGTCGATGGGACGGTCCTGGAAGGCCGCCAGCTTGTCGAGCACCGCCGGCAGCTTGGCGAAGACGCCGGGAAAGTTCATGAACTCCGCCAACCCCAGCACGTGCGGGTGGTCGCGGTAGCGCACGAGGTCGTCGGCCTCCAGTCGCGCGCCCGAGGTTTCCAGGTCGGTCGCCGGCACGCAGGAGGAGAGCTGGACGCGCAAGTCCAGCGCCATGCGCCCGGCGCTCTCCAGGAAGTAGTTGAGCCCCCGCTCGCCCAGCACGTTGCAGATCTCGTGCGGATCGCAGATTGCCGTGGTGGTGCCGCGCGGCAGGACGCAGCGGTCGAACTCGAACGGCGTGACGCAGGTGGATTCGCAATGCACGTGCGTGTCGATGAAGCCCGGCACGACAATCAAGCCGCGCCCGTCGATCTCCCGCACGCCGTCATAGCGGTCGTAGGTGCCGACGATGCGGTCCCCGCAGACGGCGATGTCGCTCTCGGCGATCTCGCCGGTGACGACGTTGAGGAAGCGCGTGTCCTTGATGACCAGATCGGCTTTGGCGCGCCCCAGCGCCTGGTCGATCCGCCGCGTGAGTTCCTGCCGGCCACCCGTCATCGCCGTCTCCCCGTCTGTCTTGACCTAAGGTGGAGAGCCCGGCGAAGACGGTCAATCGCGCGTGCGGGCTATCGGTACGTCGTCGTCACGGCGGACTTCGCCGTCCAGTCCTTGCCGTCGCAGGCAGGCTTGGAGACGCGCTTGATCAGCCGCAACACGCCGGCGTCCACGCGGTAGGTCCAGCGGTTGCCGCAATCGCCGCTGCCGCGCGCCTGCTCGAACACCTCCACCTGGTTTCCGGTGGCCGAGGGAATGCCGAGCAACACGGCGTGCGGGTCGGCCTTGGGCTTGCCGGCCTTGTCCAGCACGTCGACCGCGGCGCGCACGATCTTCCCCGCCTTGGGGTCGAGCAGGAAGGGCGCCGCCGCGCACTGGTAGGCGAAGCAGTCGGACGGCACCATCGCCACCATGCGCCCGTCGGCCAGCGCCCCGATGAAGGTGAAACCGGCGTAGCGCTCATACGTGGACAGGAACTCGTCCGGCGCCTCGGCCGGTGGGTTGGGGTCGGGCTGCTGCGTGGTCAGCACGTAGGCGACAAAGGCCGTCGCCTCTTCCGCCTGGGCGCCGGAATCCTTCAGCGGGTCGATGGGCCGCACCGCGCTCAGCGCCGCCTGGATGGCGCGTGGACCGGCCTTGACGATCAGCATCCGCAGCCAGGAATCATAAGCGCGGAACAGGGGCTTGACGTCCGTGGGGTCCTTCAGCAGCCCGTCGCGCCCGGCCTGCCATCGCCAGTGCTCGGCCCGCAGCGCGTCCGCCTCGCCCGGCCGGTTCTCGCGGGCCAGCGTGTAGGCGCGCGTCACCAGCCGGTCGAGGCTGGCGAGCGCCGGGTCGTCGCACAGCGCCTTGTCGGCGCGCGACGCGGCGCGGGCGCAATCGAAGCTGGGAGCCTGGGCCTGCGCGGAAAACGGCAGCGCGACAAGGATGGCGAGGAACGAAGCGGCGATCGACAGGCGCATGATCGGGTCTGTTGCCAGGGACGGGGCGACAGGACACCCGCTTCGCCCTTCCCTGTCAACCGTGGGCTGTCGGCGGCGCGGTGCAGGTCAGGCCACGCCGGCCGCCTCCGGCAGGCGGACGCGCACCGTGGTCCCCTGCCCCTCCGCGCTTTCGATCTCCAGGATGCCGCCGTGCAGATCGACGAAGGAACGCACCAGCGGCAACCCCAACCCGGTGCCGCCGGCGCGGCGCGCCAGATAGCTGTCCACCTGCCCGAACGGCTGCATGGCCAGCTCGATTCCCTCGGCACTCATGCCGATCCCGGTGTCGCTCACCTCGGCCAGCACGCGGCCCTGCCCGTCCGGCCGCACGCTCAGGCGAACGCGGCCGCCCTCCGGCGTGAACTTGACGGCGTTCGACAGCAGGTTGAGCAGGATCTGCTTGACCCGCACGCCGTCGGCCATGACCGGCGGCGTGTCCTCGGCGACGTCGGCCTGCAGGTCGATGCCGCCGTCGAAGGCGCGCTCGCGGATCAGAACGACGGAGCTTTCCACCGCGTCGCGCATGTCCATCGGCTGCGCGTGGATCTCGAACTTGCCGGCCTCGATCTTGGCGACGTCAAGGATGTCGTTGATGACGGCCAGCAGATGCTCCGACGACTTGACGATGACCCGCGCGTACTCCTGGTACTTGGGGTTTCCCAGCGGCCCGACCAGCTCGCCCGCCATCATCGAGGCGAAGCCGATGATGGCGTTGAGCGGCGTGCGCAGCTCGTGGCTCATGTTCGCCAGGAATTCGGACTTGGCGCGGTTGGCCAGCTCCGCCTGCTCCTTGGCGCGCAGCATGTCGACCGTACGCTCCTCGACGCGCATCTCCAGCTCGTCGTGCGCCTGGCGGAGTGCGCGCTCCATCCGCTTGCGCCGGGTGATGTCCTGGCCGACGCAGATGACGGCGGCGCCGTCGCCTCCGCTCTCCGGCAGACGGTTCATGTTCCACAGGATGACGCGCTCGGCCCCGGCGGGATCGTGGCCGGCGTGCTCGAAGTTGCGGATCTCGCGCCCGGCCTTCGCGACGGTGAGCTGGTAAGCGAAGGAGCCGTCCGGCGGTTCGTCGATCAACGCCCGCCAGGACCGCCCGACGGGGCCGCCGCCGAACGCGCGCTCGGCCTCCCGGTTGGCCTCCACCACCGTGCCGTCGGCGTCGAGCACCAGGATGATGCTGCCCGCCGTCTGGATCAGGGAACGGAAGCGCGCCTCGCTGGCGCGCAGTTCGCCCTCGCGGCGCTTGATGTCGGTGATGTCGGCGATGGAACCGGCCATGCGGTAGGCCCGCCCGTCCGGCCCGCGCAGCGCCAGCCCGCGCGACAGCACCCAGCGGTAGGTACCGTCGGGGCCGGCCACCCGGTACTCCGCCTCGAAATGGTCGCACAGGCCCTTGAGATGCTCGGCCACCTTGGCCTCATAGCCGGCGCGGTCGTCGGGATGGACGATCTTCAACCATTCGTGCGTGTCGGTGTGCAGCGTGTCGCTGTCGAAGCCTATGATCGACAGCAGGCGGGCCGACAGGAACAGGGCCTTGGTGATCGGATTCCAGTCCCACAACCCGTCGTTGGGGCCACGCATGACCAGGGAGAACAGTTCCTCCCGGTCGCGCAGGCGCGCCTCGCTGGCGCGCAGGTCGGCCAGGGAGACGGCGGTGGCGGCCTGTTCGGCCTGCAGCTCGGCGACGCGGCGCTCCAGCCGCAGGATGCGTTCCTCCGCCGATTCCGCGCCCTGGGCCACCGGTTCCGACACCCCGCGCCGCTCCCTTGTCCGGCGTTATGGTTGACGTATGCTAGCGAACGGTCCCCGTGGCGCGCAAGGGCCACTCCGGACAGGCGGTGGACCCGCCGGTTGCGCGCGGCACCCGTCGTCCGGGTGCGCTGGCCATGGCGGAGCGGCGCGCGATCCAATGAAAGGGCGCGACGAAAGGCGCACCGGCCGTTTGTTGCGTGGAGTCGCTTAATACTGCTACCTTTCCGCGCACCATTCTTTCGCTTACGGAAACAAACCGAAGCGATCACGCACGCGGGAGTTCGCACATGGGGGGCCTGTTCAGCCGGCTGAGCTTCAACCAGAAGCTCGTCGTCCTCAATGTCGTCGGCACGATCGTCAGCTGCTCGGCCATCGTCGTCATGGCGCTCTACGTCGTGTCGAGCGAACTCAAGGAGCAGGAGATCGCCCGCCAGGAGACCAACATCAAGGTCGCCCTGGCCGTGCTGAATCCGCACGACGAACCCTACGCGTTGGTCAACGGCAAGCTGGCGGTGGGAGGCCGCGTGATCGAAGGCTCCTTCGACACGGTGGACAAGATCAGCGGCACGCTCAACGGCCTGACCGTCACCATGACCCGCGGCGACGAGCGCATCGCCACCACGCTGAAGAACCCGGACGGCAGCCGCCCCATCGGTTCGAAGATCTCGGAAGCCGTCTCTCAGCAGGTGATCGGCCGCGGTCAGCCCTATGTCGGCGAGGCGATGGTGCGCGACGTGCTCTTCATCCTCAACTACATGCCGCTGAAGGACACCGCCGGCAAGACCATCGGCACCATCGCCGTGGGCATGCCGAAGGGCGAGTTCTACAACATGGTCACGGCGCTGGGCTGGCGGATCGCCCTGGTCGCCACGCTGATCGGTCTGGCGCTGGTGGTGCTGAGCTACCAGTACGTGAAGTCGCAGCTTCGGGCGCTGCACGGCCTCGTCGGCGTCATGGGGGCGCTGTCGCGCAAGGATTTCGCGGTGTCCGTCAACGACACCGACCGCACGGATGAAATCGGCGACATCGCCCGCGCCGTCGCCCAGTTCAAGGACTCGCTCGGCCACGCCGAGGAGGTCGACCGCCGCCAGCGGGAGGGCGAGGCCGAGCAGGCCCGCCGCCGCGGCGAGATCGACCGCGCGACGCAGAGCTTCGCCAGCAACATCGACGTGGTGGTGCGCGCCGTCTCCGAATCCGCCAACCGCATGCGCGGCAACGCCGAGCGGCTGTCGCGCAACGCCGAGGAGACGCAGGCGGCGGTGACCACCGTGTCCGCCGCCTCCGAACAGGCCTCCGCCAACGTCGAGACGGTCGCGGCGGCGGCCGAGGAACTGTCCGCCTCCATCGGCGAGATCAGCCGCCACGTCGGCGAGGCGACGCAGGTCGCCGACCGCGCCGTCAACGAGGCGCAGGAGACCAACAGCACCGTGCAGGGCCTCGCCGACGCCGCGCAGAAGATCGGCGACGTGGTGAACCTGATCAACGACATCGCGTCTCAGACCAACCTGCTGGCGCTGAACGCCACCATCGAGGCCGCGCGTGCCGGCGAGGCCGGCAAGGGCTTCGCCGTCGTGGCGCAGGAGGTGAAGAACCTCGCCAACCAGACCGCCAAGGCGACCGAGGACATCCAGAGCCAGGTCGGCGCCATCCAGGGCGAGACGCAGCGCGCGGTGGGCGCCATCTCCGCCATCGTCGACACCATCCGCCGCATCAGCGAGATCACCACCACGGTGGCCGCCGCCGTGGAGCAGCAGGGGGCCGCGACCAGCGAGATCGCCCGCAACGTGCAGCAGGCCTCGACCGGCACCCGTTCGGTCACCGGCAGTATCGGCGAGGTCTCGCGTCAGGCCCAGAGCACCGGCGCCAGCGCCGAGGAGCTGCTGGCCGCCGCCCAGGCACTGCTCGGCGAATCGCAGAAGCTCGGCAACGAAGTGAACGGCTTCCTGTCGATCGTCCGGCGCGGTTGAACCGGCCGGCTCCAACACGAAAAGGCGGCGCCCTGCGGGGCGCCGTTCTTCGTTGGGGGTTCGTCACATCGGCTGGCGGATGGTGAAGGCGCCGCGCAGATCCCCCGGAGCGTAGCCGGTGGCCCGGTCATTCGGGTACAGCTCGGTCAGCGCCTTGGCGACGGCCGGGTCGATCTCCTTCCCGTGGCAGGTCACGCAGGGCGCGCCGGCCGGAATGGCGATGGCCTTCATGTAGCGGAAGGTGCGCCCGCCGTTCTCCTCCACCACGTCGTAGGCCTCCATGGCCGCCGGGTCCTCGCCCTTCGCCGCGCGCTCGGCGAACTGCTCCAGCACATGGCGCTCCCAGCCGTCCGGCTCGCTGGCGGGGTTGCGGACCTTGAGGCTGGTACGCCCGACCTTCCAGCCGCGCGCCTGCCCCTGGGCCAGCGCCACCGCCGGCGCCGCGACGTTGCAGGTCTTGATCGCCTCCACCGGGCCGCCACGCTTCATGGCGTCCTGAAGCTCGCCCACAAGCTGGCTGCCGAACGCCTTGGCGACGGCACGGCTGCCCTCGACGCGAGCCATCGTGTCGTCCGCGTGCGCGGCTCCGGGAATCAGGGCGGCGAACGCGCCGACGGCCAGCATCTTGGAAATCATGTTCATGTCGTCACCTCCGGCTGATAATTAGCTACACCTAATATACAGATGCCGATCGACGCAAGCCCTACCCGGCGTTGATGCACGTCAATGTGTTCGGCACCGGCGCCACCAAGATGGTGCGTGCGGTCGGCAGGCGGCGCCCGTATCCTGCGGGCTGAACGCTGGGCCACACGCCGGAGGAAGGATGTGACGCCTCTCATCGAAGGCGCCGTCGCCGTCCACCTGACGGTGACGGGTGACACCGTGCGCGCCGCCCGCGTCGCCGTGCAGCGCCCGACCTCGGCCGCCGGGGCGCTGGCCGGCCGCACGGTGGCCGAGGCGCTGCGTCTCGTTCCCCTGCTCTACAGCATCTGTGGCACGGCCCAGGGCGTGGCGGCGGTGGAGGCGTGCGAGGCGGCGCTCGGCCGGCCCTCCGCCGCACCGCACCACGCCGCCCGCGCTCTGCTGGTGCTCGGCGAGACGGCGTCCAGCCACGCCTGGCAAGCCTGCATGGACTGGCCGCGCCTGCTGGGCGAGGCGCCGCGCCCGCAGGACCTCGCCCCCTTGCGCGCCGCCGCCACGGCGCTGGCCCCCGCCCTGTACCCGCGGCGGGACGCCATCACCCCTGGCGGCGGCGCGCTGCGCCCCGACCGTGCGACGCTCACCGCCACCATCGACCGCCTGCGCGCCGAAATCGCCCGCGTCATCTTCGACGGCGCGCCACTCCCCGCCACACCGGACGGACTCGCCGCCTGGGCCGCCGACAGCGCGACGCCCGCCGGCCGGCTGCTGGCGCGCGTCCTGGCGCCGGACCTCGCGGGCTTCGGCGCCAGCGATGTCGCCGCGCTGCCCGACCTGCCCCCGTCCTGGTTCGGCGACCGGCTGGCGGCCGATTCCGGCTTTTCGGCCCGGCCGCACCGGGATGGCGCCCCGGCCGTCACCGGGCCGCTGGCGCGCACCACGGACCACCCGATGGTCGCGTCCTTGCTCGCGCGTTCCGGCCCCGGCCTCGCGGCGCATTTCGCCGCCCGGCTGGTCGAACTGGCCGGCCTGCCCGAACGCATGGCCGCGCTGCTGGACCACCTTGTACCGGCCGACCCGGCGGCGGACGAGGCCGGCACCGGCACCGGCGCGGGCGCGGGCGCGGGCATGGTGGAGACGGCGCGCGGCCGGCTGGCGCACTGGGTGCGCATCGCCGACGGGCGCATCGCCGACTACCGCACTGTGGCGCCGACCGAGTGGAACTTCGCCGCCGACGGGCCGCTGGCGCGCGGCCTGACCGGCGCTCCGGCCAACCCTGGCCCGGCTGGGCGCGCGGCGTTGCTGGTCGCGGCACTCGATCCCTGCGTGCGCGCCACCATCACGGTCGAGGAGGGATAGGCCATGCCGCGCCGCAACCGCGTCACTCCGTTCGGCGCGCTGGTCGCCGTTCCCGCGCGCGGCGCCTTCCTGGGCAACCGCGGCTGCCTGCACGACACGCAGGGCATCATCCGCCGGAGTTGGGCGACGCGGGCCTGGATCTGCTGCCTCCTGGAGTTCAAGGAGCGTCGGCGCCCGCTCATGCGGCCGGGCCTGTACACGGAGCTGTTTTTCCTCGACGAGGCGACGGCGCTGGCTGCCGGGCACCGCCCCTGTGCCGAGTGCCGCCGCGCCGATTTCAACCGCTTCCGCGCCCACTGGACGCGCGGCAACGGCCTCGCCGCCCCGCCGCGCGCCCCGGAGATGGACGCCCGCCTGCACGCCGAGCGTGTCGATCCCTCCACCCGCACCCGCCGCCTGCACCGCATGCCGGCGGACGTGCCGGATGGCGCCTTCGTGGCGCGCGGCGAGGACGCCCTCCTGGTGGCGGACGGACGGCTGCACCGCTGGTCGCCGGACGGCTACGCCGACGCCGGCCCGCTGCCGGCCGCGGACGGCTTCGCCCTGCTGACGCCGCCCTCCGCCGTCGCGGCGCTGGCCGACGGCTACCGCCCGCAGATGGGGATCTGACGGCCATGCACGAAATGGCGCTCAGCCAGGGCATCGTCGACGTGATCCGCGAACAGGCGGAGGCGCAGGGCTTCCGCACCGTGAAAACCGTGCGCCTGGTCATCGGGCGGCTATCGCACGTGGAACCGGACGCGATAGAGTTCGGCTTCGACGTGGTCAGCCGCGGCACGCCGGCGGAAGGGGCGCGGCTGGAGATCGAACGGCCACCGGGACAGGCCTACTGCATCGCCTGCGCGAAGACGGTGGAGATCGCCGAGCGCTACGATCCCTGTCCCGACTGCGGCGGTCACCAATGGGTCCTCGTCGAGGGCGAGCAGATGCGGATCAAGGAACTGGAGGTGGAGTGATGTGCACGGTCTGCGGCTGCGGCGACGGCGAAACGAAAATCGAAGGCCAGGGCCAGAGTCAGGGCCACCATCACGAACATGAACACGTGCTGCCCGACGGCACGGTGGTCCGCCACACGCACGACCACGCCGGCCACAGCCACGCGCGGGCGCATGCCCATGACCATGACCATGACCACGGGCATGATCACCACCACCCTCACGACGAGGGAACCCTGCACTACGGCCACGGCGCCGCCGGGACCTCGGTGCCGGGCATGAGCCAGACGCGGCTGGTGCGGATCGAGCAGGACATCCTCGCCAAGAACGACAGCTTCGCCGCCGTCAACCGCCAGCTGTTCGCCGCCAAGGGGGTGTTCGTCCTCAACCTCATGTCCAGCCCCGGCTCGGGCAAGACGACGCTGCTGGCGCGCACGCTGACCGACCTCAAGGGCCGCTTCCCCGTCGCGGTGATCGAGGGCGACCAGCAGACCTCCTTCGACGCCGACCGCATCCGCGCCACCGGCGCGCCGGCCATCCAGATCAACACCGGCAAGGGCTGCCACCTCGACGCCCAGATGATCACGCAGGCGGTGGGCAGCCTGGGCGTGGCCGACGACAGCGTGCTGTTCATCGAGAACGTCGGCAACCTCGTCTGCCCCGCCGGCTTCGACCTGGGCGAGGCGCGCAAGGTCGTCGTCCTGTCGGTGACGGAGGGCGAGGACAAGCCGCTGAAGTACCCGAACATGTTCGCCGCGGCCGACCTGCTTCTGGTTACCAAGGTGGACCTGCTGCCGCACCTGACCTTCGACGTGGAGCGCATGATCGGCTACGCCCGCCAGCTCAAGCCCGGGCTGGAGGTGATGCAGGTCTCCTCCACCACCGGCCAGGGCCTCGACGCCTGGTATGCCTGGATCGAGGCCGGGCTGGCCAAGGCCAAGCGGCGGGCATGACCGCCCCCATGACCGCCACCACGCAGCGCGTCCGCGTCCGCGTGCGCGGCCGGGTCCAGGGGGTGGGCTTCCGCCCCACCGTCCACGCGCTGGCGCGCCGGCACGGCCTGACCGGCTGGGTGCTGAACGACGGCGAGGGCGTCCTGCTGGAGGCGCAGGGGGAGGACGTCGCCGGCTTCCTCACGGCGCTGGAAACCGGGCCGCCGCCGCTCGCCCGCATCGACGCGGTGGAGACAGCGACGCTCGCCCCCCTGCCGGACGAAGCCGGCTTCACCATCCGCGCCAGCGACGCCAGCCGCGCCGTCACCACGGCCGTCACCGCCGACGCCGCCGTCTGCCCGGCCTGCCTGGACGAGCTGTTCGACCCGGCCGACCGCCGCTACCGCTACCCGTTCCTCAACTGCACGCACTGCGGGCCGCGCTTCACCATCACCCGCCGCCTGCCCTACGACCGGCCGCAGACCTCCATGGCGGCCTTCCCGCTGTGCCCGGAGTGCGAGCGCGAGTATCACGACCCCGCCGACCGCCGTTTCCACGCCCAGCCCACCGCCTGCCCCGCCTGCGGCCCGCGCCTGTCGCACCCGGTCGCGGAGATCCTGGCGGCGCTGACGGCGGGACGGATCGTCGCCATCAAGGGGCTGGGCGGTTTCCACCTCGCCTGCGACGCCTTCGATCCCGAGGCCGTCGCGCGCCTGCGCCGCGTCAAGCAGCGCAACGGCAAGCCCTTCGCCCTCATGGTCGCCAACACCGCCTCCGCCGGGCGCTTCGCCGATGTGGGCGCGGACGAAAAAACGCTGTTGGAGAGCACCGCCCGGCCGATCGTGCTGCTGCGGCGGCACGGCGGCGCTCCCGCACTCTCTCCCGACATCGCGCCGGACCTCGCGTGGCTGGGCGTCCTGCTGCCCTACACGCCCATCCATTACCTGCTGTTCCATGAGGCCGCCGGACGGCCGGACGGCACGGCGTGGCTGGCGCAGCCGCAGGACCTCACGCTGGTCATGACCTCCGCCAATCCCGGCGGCGAGCCGCTGGCCATCGGCAACGCGGAAGCGCACCACCGTTTGGCCGGCATCGCCGACCTCGTCGTCGACCACGACCGCGACATCCTCGTGCGCGCCGACGATTCGGTGATGCGGGTGGTCGCCGGCGCCCCCGCCTTCCTGCGCCGGGGGCGCGGCAGCGTGCCCGACCCGATCCGCCTGCCGCGCGCGGTGCCGCCGCTTCTAGCCGTGGGCGGGCACCTGAAGAACACCGTCTGCGTCACCCGCAACGACGAGGCCTTCCTGTCTCAGCACGTGGGCGACCTCGACAACGCCGCCACCGTCGGCTTCCTGGAAGAGGCGGCCGGGCACCTGCTGCACGTCCTGCAGGTGCGGCCGGTCGCCGTCGCGCACGACCTGCACCCCGACTTCCAGTCCACCCGCTTCGCCGAACGCCTTGCCGAGCACTGGGGCCTGCCGACCGTCCCCGTGCAACACCACCACGCGCATGTCGCCGCCGTACTGGCCGAGCATGGCAACGGGGGGCCGGCGCTTGGCCTCGCACTGGACGGCTTCGGCCTGGGCGCCGACGGCGGCGCCTGGGGCGGCGAGATGCTGTACGTCGACGGCGCCCGGTTCGAGCGCCTCGGCCACCTCGCCCCGCTCGCCCAGCCCGGCGGCGATGCGGCGGCGCGCCAGCCCTGGCGCATGGCGGCGGCGGCGCTGGTCCGGCTCGGCCGCGGTTCCGAAGTCGCCGCCCGCTTCGCCGCGCACGGCCCGGCCGACGGCGTGCGGCGGATGATCGAGAACGGCGTCAACGCGCCGCTCACCTCGTCCTGCGGGCGCTGGTTCGACGCGGCCTGTGGCCTGCTCGGTGTGCGCGCCGTCGCCGGTTTCGAGGGTGAGGCGCCGATGGCGCTGGAATCGCTGGTCCGCACGCCGCGCGTGGCGACGGGGGCGTGGCACGTCGATGGCGGCGTGCTTGACCTCGCCCCGCTTCTTGAAAGACTGTTGCAGGTCGATGCGGCGGACGGCGCCGACCTGTTCCACGGCACGCTGATCGCGGCTCTGGTGGACTGGGCGATGCCGATGCTGGAGGGCCGCGGTTTCGATCGCATCGCGCTCTCCGGCGGCTGCCTGATGAACGCGGTGCTGGCGGAGGGCCTGACGGCGGGCTTCGCCGAACGGGGCGTCACGGCGCTGCTGCCGCGCCGGGCGCCGGCCAACGACGGCGGCCTCAGCCTGGGTCAGGCCTGGGTCGCCGCTCACACTGTGAGTTAGGGAGGAAGCAACCGATGTGCCTTGCCGTGCCCGCCCGCGTCGTCGACCTGTTGGACGACGACCGCGCCACCGTCAACCTGGGCGGCGTGAAGACGTCCATCTCCCTGGCCCTGGTCGAGGACGTCGCCGTGGACGACTACGTGATCGTCCACGTCGGCTATGCCATCAACAAGCTCGACCCCGCCGAGGCCGAACGCACGCTGGCGCTGCTGGCCGAGGCCGGCATGGCGCAATCGGGTGAGGCCGTTGCCGGTGTTCCGGCCGCGTGATAGCCTCGTTCGCATGAATAAGCCGCAGCCCCAGCCCGAGCGCCCCGCCGAATGGGACCCTGTCTATGGCGACAGGGAGGCCTTCTTAAAGGCCGTCCAGGAGGGGATCACGTCGCTCGACGCGGGCTACTACATTCCACACGAAGAGATCGAAGCGTGGATCGATTCCTGGGACACCGATTACGAGTTGCCCCCGCCTGAACCGAAGCGGCGCGCGCCCCGACGTCGGTGAAACATCGGATCAATTGGGGCCATCAGGCCCGGATCGACGTCCTGCTGATCCGCCAGTATCTGTCCGTGAAGGCGGGACGGCCGGTGGCCCGTCGCATTGCCGGGCGCCTCTTTTCCGCTGTCGACCAGCTTCAGAGCATGCCGCGGATTGGACGCATTGGAGCCCGGGTCGGAACCCGTGAACTTACGTCCGTTCAGCCATACATTATCGTTTACCGCATCGACGGCGACACCGGTTCCCTCGAAGACCGTCTCGGCGATGTCGAAATCCTGCGCATCTGGCACGGCGCACAGGACCGCGCACCTGACGATCCGCCACGCGAGTGATACACTCCGCCCCCGTTCCCACCACTGTGCGTGCGCCTCCCATGACCACCGGCCGCCTGTTCACCCGCAAGCTCGATCTCGCCAATGGCGCCGTGGACATGAGCCACGGGTCCGGCGGCAAGGCCATGGCCCAGCTCGTGCGCGAGCTGTTCGCCGCCGCCTTCTCCAACCCGCTGCTCGACCAGGGCAACGATCAGGCGGCCTTCGACGTGCCGGCCGGGCGCATGGTGGTGACGACGGACGGCTTCGTCGTCTCGCCGCTGTTCTTCCCCGGCGGCGACATCGGGTCGCTGGCCGTGCACGGCACGGTCAACGACGTGGCCATGGCCGGCGCGAGGCCGCTCTACCTCACCGCCGGCTTCATCCTGGAAGAGGGCTTCCCGCTGGCCGACCTCCAGCGCATCGTCCACAGCATGGCGGCGGCGGCGCGCGAGGCCGGCGTGTCCATCGTGACCGGCGACACCAAGGTGGTGGAGCGCGGCAAGGGCGACGGCGTGTTCATCACCACCACCGGCTTCGGCGTGGTGCCGCCCGGCGTGGCGCCGTCGGGCGACCGGGCGCGTCCCGACGATGTCATCCTGGTCAGCGGCACCATGGGCGACCATGGCGTCGCGATCATGTCGACCCGCGAGAACCTCAGCTTCGAGACCGCCATCGTCTCCGACGCGGCGGCGCTGCACGGGCTGGTCGCCGGCATGGTGGCGGCGGTGCCGGACGTGCACGTGCTGCGCGATCCGACTCGCGGCGGCCTCGCGACCACCCTCAACGAGATCGCCCACCAGTCGCGCGTCGGCATGCTGCTGCGCGAGGCCGACATTCCCGTGCGCGGCGAGGTGGCCGCGGCGTGCGAGCTGCTCGGCCTCGATCCTCTCTACGTCGCCAACGAGGGCAAGCTCATCGCCATCTGCGCCGCCGGGGACGCGCAACGCCTGCTGGACTCCATGCGCGCCCACCTGCTGGGGCGTGACGCCGCCGTGATCGGGCAGGTGCACGAGGACCCGCACCATTTCGTGCAGATGGAGACGCGTTTCGGCGGCAAGCGGATCGTCGACTGGCTGTCGGGCGAACAGCTGCCGCGCATCTGCTGACGCCACTCCGCCGGATGGCCCCGAACATCCGTTCGTCAGTGTTTCACCGATGCGGACGGGCAAAACCGCATCCCGTCCCCATCTTTGTTGCTGGCCGGTGTTCCGGAACAGGGGCTGGGCCGCGCGCAAGCGTGGTCCGCGCCAAATTGAGATCGCTTGTGCGGCATGCTAACGTGCTGCACGGAGACAGCCTCTTCCCGCGCGGCGCGCCTGATGGCACGCAAGCCGTGGAATGGCGAAACGCTGATATAGTGACATCGGATGAACGTGTTTACGCCGGCCGTGCCGGCTGTTCGAGAGGGGCGCAGGATGGCGAGACTGCTGGTGGCGCTGTTGCTGCTGTTGGTGGCCACGGGCACCGCCTGCGCGGTGGCACCGGTTGGCCGGGCCGACATCGGGGCAGCGCTCGACCGCTACCGCCATGAGTTCGCCAAGGTGCGCAGCGCCGGAACCCTGCCCTCCACGGGCGACCGCAACTACGTGCTGTTCGCCGACGTGATGCGCCGGGTGCTGGCGGAATACGTCAAGCCGATGGACCCGCAAGTGCTGGTCGACAAGGCGCTCACCGGGCTGCAGAAGAAGAAGAAGGACGATCCGCAGGCCAACGACCGCGCGCTCACCGAAGCGGCGCTGGACACGATGCTGAGCGGCCTCGACCCCTATTCGAGCTTTCTCGACTCCGAGCACTTCCGCTACATGCGCGAACAGACCCAGGGCGAGTTCGGCGGCCTCGGCATCGAAGTGACGATGGACGAGGAGAGCGGGCTGGTCCGCGTCGTCTCCCCCATTGATGGTTCGCCCGCCGCGCGTGCCGGCCTGCGCACCGGCGACCTGATCGCCCGCATCGACGAACACCCGGTCAAGGGTCTGAACCTGCGCGACGCGGTTGCCCGCATGCGCGGCCCGGTCGGCACCTCGGTGGCGCTGACGTTGCAGAGGGCCAGCGGCCAGAACCCGTTCCGCGTGTCGCTGACGCGCGCCGTCGTCAAGATCCAGCCCGTGCGCTACCGCCTGGAGGGCGACGTCGCCTACATCCGCATCGCCACCTTCAACCAGCAGACCGCGCACGCGCTGGACGAGGCGGTGGAGGACCTGCGCCGGCAGGCCGGCGGGCGTCTGGCCGGCGCCGTGCTGGACCTGCGCAACAACCCCGGCGGCCTGCTCGACCAGGCGGTGAACGTCGCCGACCGCTTCCTGGAGGCGGTGGACATCGTCTCCGTCCGTGGCCGCGACCCGGACGAGAACCGCCGCTATTCCGGCACGCCGGGCGACCTGATGGCCGGCCTGCCGCTGGTGGTGCTGGTCAACAGCGGCTCAGCCTCGGCGTCGGAGATCGTCGCCGGCGCCTTGCAGGACCACAGCCGCGCCCTGCTGTTCGGCGCCCGCAGCTACGGCAAGGGATCGGTGCAGACCATCTCGTCCCTGTCGGGCGACGTCGGCATCCGGCTGACCACGGCCCGCTATTTCCGCCCGTCCGGGGCCCTGGTGGACTGCTTCGGCGTCAGCCCGAACCTGGAGATCAAGCCGGCCATGCCGGTCACCAACGGCGGCCCGCCGCCGGAGGAGACGCACGCCGACCCCGCCGCCTGCGACCCGCACGCGCCGACGCCACCGAACCCGCGCGCCTGGAAGATGGACGAGTTATGCCCCGACGTGGCCGGGGTGCCGGCCAAACCGGAGGCCGACCGCCCGCTGGAATGCGCCGTGGCCGCCATCCGCACCCGCCTGATGGGAACGCTGATCGGCCGCCAGTAGCCTGGGAGACGCAGGCCGGGAAACCTTCGCCGGGTTCGCCGCGTTTAGGTTGGGAACGCGTCGGCCCCCGCGGAGGACACCATGCGCCGCCTGACCGCCTTCGCCGCACTCGCCACCGTCCTGGCCGGCTGCTCCGGCACCGCCGCGCCGCCGCAGGTGGCGGAAGTCGACTGCCGCAGCCGTGCCGAGCGCGCCGCCGCCGCGGATTTCCGCGCGTACACCCGCGAACGCATCGCCGAGGATCTGGCAATCGTCGACAGCCCGTTGGTGTATGACGACATCCACGAACGCGCCTGCGACTGACACGTTCCAGAGCGCCCCGTGCGGGCCGCGACGGCCCGGCCCGCACGGGAGTGCTGCGTCAGGCGGCGGCGCGGCTGGCCGTCACCTTCCGGGCGATGCGCCGCAGTTCCTGCGCCGCGCGGTCGGCCACCCGTTGCGCGTCGACGAGGGAGGCCGTGAGGTCGCCGACGTCCGGCGCGATCTCTCCCGCCGCGTCGGACATCTCGTCCAGTGCCTTCGCCGCCGTCTCGATCAGGTTGATGACGAGCCCCTCCGGGCCCTGTGCGTTGTCGTAACCGGCCATCCGAACCTTCCTTTGGGATGCGTGGGTCAACGCCGGGATGCGGCGACGATCTTCCGCCCGATCGGCGCGGCGCGCAATGCCCATGTTGCAGCGCACGCAAACCCGAGGTTCCGAAGGCCGGCCCCGGCTTACCGACCGCCGCCACCACCACCGGAGCCACCCATGCCGCTCTCACCGCCGGCTCCACCCGACGCGCCGGCGCCGCTGCTGCTGGTCCCCGAACAGTCGCCCCATCTCGGTCTCTCCCCATGTGTTGCGCGTGCCGTGAGGCGAGCAACGACCGTGCCCCCCGGGCTGGGCCGGTCAAGGTTCCTTTCCTTCTGGGTCGCCGGCCCTGCCACGGATGGGTGAAGCGGACTTTCCAGGCCGGCTCATGGCGCGGCGCACGGTCCTACAGCGCCACCTCGTTGACGCTGAGCACGGCCGACAGCAGCGCCACCACCACGCCGGCGACGATGCCCATATGGCCGACGGCGACCACCCGGCGTCCGCCACGTCGACGGCCGCCGCAACGGCAGACAAGCGCGGCTTGGACGCATGGCCCCGTCCCACCGATGCGCGTCGAACATTCGCGCATAAGCGGCAAGTATCGCCCTAAGGCGACAGCAAAGAAGAAAGATGATCACATGGGAGGAAGAGTGGTGCCCAGGGACGGAATCGAACCGCCGACACGGGGATTTTCAGTCCCCTGCTCTACCAGCTGAGCTACCTGGGCGCCTTATCGCCGAACCGGTGGTCGTTGCCGCCGTGGCGTCTGGTGGAGGCGCTTATAGACAGAACGATTGGCCCTGTCCAGCCCCTTTTGAGATTTATTCTTCGTCCGGCCCGACATTTTTTCCGGGGCCCTCCGGCGGCTCGTCCGTCTCCACCCGATAGACGCCTCCCAGCCAGCGCGACAGGTCGACGTCGGCGCAGCGCTTGGAGCAGAACGGGCGGAACGCCGCCTCCACGGGCCGCCCGCAGACCGGGCAGCCGCCCTTCGATTCCTTGCTCATGGTCATTCCCTACAGATCGTCTCCGGGCGCCAGCAGGTCGGCCAGTGCCGTCCCGCGCCGGGCCCGTGTCATCTCCACCAGCCCCAGCTTGGACATGCCGTACACCTGGGTCTGCGACGGGTCGTCCGCAACCGCGTGCGCCAGCGCGTTCAGCACCCGCTCCGGCTCGCTGCGGCCCTTCATGTTCACGAAGTCCACCACGACGATGCCGCCGACGTTGCGCAGGCGGAGCTGGCGGGCGATTTCCGCCGCCGCCTCCAGATTGACGTCCAGCGCGTTGCCGCGCTCACCGGCGTTGACGTCGACCACGGTCAGCGCCTCCGTCCGCTCGATCACCAGCGAACCGCCGCCGGACAGCGCCACCCGCCTGCCCACCAGATCGGCGATTCGCTGATCGAGGTCACGCATCTCGAACAGGCCCGGCGTGCCCTCGTACGGCGCGATCCGGCCGGCAAGGTCGGGCGCCATATCCTCGCACCAGCGCACCAGCGCGCGCAGCAGGTCCTTGCCTTCAACGGTGATGGCCGGTGCGGCGGAGCCGTGCTCGATCAGCGCGCGAGTCGGCGCGTCCGGCCCGGCGCGCAGACGGGCGGGCGCGGGCCCATGCAGCGAATCCGCAATGGCGCGCCACGCCAGCCGCAGCGAATCGGCTTCCGCCGCAAGCTGGTCGGGCGTGGCGGTGGCGGCACCGGCGCGCGCGATCCACCCCTCCCCCACCAGCACGTCGCCGAGCCGGCGAAGCAGCTCGGCCCGCGCCGGCCCCGTCCCCAGCCGCTTCGACACGGCGACGCCGCGCGCCATCGGCGCGTGCACCAGGAAGCGGCCGGGCAGCGTCACGTCCATGGTCAGCGTCGGCCCCTTGGCGCCCACGGCGTCGGCCTTCACCTGCACCAGAACCGGCTGGCCGGTGCGCAGCAGCGTGCCGATCCGCTCGACCCGCCCCTTCGGCCCGCGCGCGTCGGTCGCCGAGAGCAGGCCCGACATGCCGGAGCCCAGGTCGACGAACGCGGCGTCCAATCCGGTGGCGATCCGCTCGACGCGGCCGAGGAACACCGCCCCCAACAGCGACGGCCGGCCGGCGTGGTCGATGTAGAGGTCGGTGAGGCGCCCATCCGTCAGCACGGCGGCGCGGGTCAGCGGGCCGGAACGGTCCGCCAGGATGTCGATTCGGCTCACGAGAAATGATAACCGGCGCCGCGCAGCAACGTCGCCACCTCGTGCAGCGGCAACCCCACCACGTTGCTGTAGGAGCCGCCGATCCACCGCACATAGGCCGCGGCGCGGCCCTGGATGGCGTATCCGCCGGCCTTGCCGTGCCACTCGCCGGACGCGATGTAGGCCTCCACCTCCTCGTGCGACAGCGCCTTGAAGGTCACGTCGGTCCGTACCAGCCGGTCCAGCAGGCGCGCCGGACGGCCGTCGGCGCCGGGCACCAGCAGGACGACGCCGCCGTACACCCGGTGGCGGCGGCCGGACAGCAGGTCCAGGCAGGCGCGCGCCTGCGCTTCGGTTTCGGCCTTGGGCAGGATGCGGCGACCACAGGCGACCACGGTGTCGGCGGCCAGCACGAGGGAGCCGGGATGACGCGCGGCGACGGCCTCGGCCTTGCCGGCGGCGAGGCGCGCGGCGTGGCCGGGCGGCAGTTCACGCGGCAGGGGCGATTCGTCGATGTCGGCCGGGTCCACCGCGGTGGGGACGACGCCGATCTGGCGCAGCAGGTCGAAACGGCGGGGCGACGCCGACGCCAGGATCAGGGCCGGGATCGGGGATTGCGCCGCGGGGGCGTTCACCATGATGGATGGGGACCAGTTCGTGGTTATTTGAAGCGGAATATGATCCGACCCTTGGTCAGATCGTAGGGTGTCATCTCGACGTTGACCCGGTCGCCCGCCAGCACGCGGATGCGGTTCTTGCGCATCTTGCCGGACGTGTGCGCCAGCACCTCGTGCTCGTTGTCGAGCTTCACGCGGAACATCGCGTTCGGCAGCAGCTCGATCACCGTACCGGAAAATTCGATCAGGTCTTCCTTCGCCATGAGCCCACAGGTCCGTCCTGGTTTTCGCGGCAATAACTGACCTTACGGCGGCCCCGGGTCAAGTGGGTTTACCATCTCCGCACACCGCGCCAGCCCTGCCGATCGCGTGGCTCAGCTCAAGGCGTCGCCGTCCTCATCCGCAGGGGCTGCGGCCGTGCGGAAGGAGGCCAGGGGCGAGGCGCCGCCGTCGAGCGGTGCCGGCGGTACGGCCGCCCGCGCGATGGCGGCGAACATGTCGCGCTGCTCGCTCTCCATGCGGCGGACCAGCCGCGCCACCGTCTCCTGGGCGGTCAGCGCCCGCCCCGATGCGCGGTCGTGGAACAGGTTGTGGTTGGCCTTGGCGGCGTTCGGCAGGATCTCCGCCGCCACCGCCCCGGGCTGCGCCTCGGCCGCCCGGATCAGCTTGGCGGCACCGCCCACGCCCATGACGTAGGCGATGCGGCTCTCGGTCTCCGTGACCGGGCGCTTCAGGCTGCGCTGCAGCCGCTCGCGCCCCTCGCTCAGGTAGCGCGCGGCCATGCCGGCGGCGACGTCGGGGTCGTGGCGCAGGTCCAGGATCTGCTTGCGCGCCGCCGGGTCCTTGACCACCGGCATGCCGTTGCGGCTCTCCACCTGCCGCGCGAGATCCCCCAGGCCGTACGCCGATCCGTGCCGGCCGATCAGGCCCAGCCACGTGCGCTCCAGGAACTGGAAGGGCCCCGCGGCCGAGCTGGACTTGTTCTTGGCGCTGGCATCCAGGCCACTCTCCTGCGTCGCCTGCGCCAGGATGGCGGTGAAGCTGTGACCCGACAGGCCGGCCACGCGCTGGCTCGCCTCGACGATGCGGCTGGTGGCGGCGGTCTGCGGCAGGCGCGCCAGCAATGGGTCGGGCTTGGTGCCCGGGATCGGCGGCATCGCCTGCCCGTTGGCGAGTTGGACCGGCGGCTCCGGCTTTACACCGGGCAGCGGCGGCAGGCGCTGGCCGGCGAAGGAGCGGCTGGCGTCCGGGCGCCCGGCGCCCGGCCGTCCGGCGGTGGGGCTCGCCACCTCCGCCATGACGGCCCGGAATCCGGCCCCGCCCGCGCTGGCGGGGGGCAGCGCCGGTTCCGGCTTGCGGTCGGGAATCGGAACGACGGGAGGCTGCGCGACCTTCATGACTTCCCGGCGCCGTGCTGCGGCGCCGCCTGCTCCGGGACACTGCGCTCATAGATAGCACGGAAGGTTAAGAATGTCCTGAATTGTGCGCCGCCGGCGCCGGGCAATCCCCATCCTTGTCACGCCGCGCGCGACGACACCCGTCGGTCGATGGGGCTCATACCGTCGGGCCGCGCGTGAGGGGGAAACGTTCCTTGATGCGGTCCAGCAGGCCGTCGCGCACCTTGCGGTAGGCCTCCAGCATGGCCTCGCGGTTGCCGTCGACCAGCGTGGGGTCGAAGGTGTTCCAGAACTCCACGTCGCAGGCCATGGTGCGCGTCATCTCGATGGCGCGGTGGTGCGCCTCCGGCGACAGCGAGATGATGAGGTCGAAGGAGGTGTCCTCCAACTCCTCGAAGGTCTTGCAGGCGTGGCGGGAGAGGTCGATGCCCATCTCCTCCATCACGGCGACGGCGAAGGGGTCGACCTCCTCGCCGTCGCGCACGCCGACGGAATCGACGAAGAGTCGCTGGCCGTGGAAATGGCGCAGCAGCCCGGCCGCCATGGGCGAGCGGATCATGTTGTAGGTGCAGGCGAACAGGACGCTGGAGATCGGGGGCGGCTGTCGTACCGGAGCCATTCCGACAGCCGCCTTCAGCCGCGGATGTGCAGGACGCAGATCAGCGTGAACAGGCGCCGCGCCGTCTGCAGATCCAGGTCCACCTTGCCGGCGAGCCGTTCGCGCAGCACCTCCGAGCCCTCGTTGTGCAGGCCGCGCCGGCCCATGTCTATGGCCTCGATCTGCGAGGGCGTCGAACGCTTGATGGCGTTGTAATAGCTCTCGCAGATCAGGAAATAGTCCTTCACGATGGTGCGGAACGGCGACAGCGGCAACATGATCTTGGAGAGTGCCGCGTCGTCCTCGCGCCGGATGTCGAGGACGAGGCGGTTGTCCTCGATCGACAGGTGCAGGTGGTACGGCCCGTCGTCCGGGTGCTCGCACGGGCAGAACTCGTTGTCCTCCAGCAGGTCGAAGATCGCGACGGCGCGCTCGTGCTCGACCTCCGGTTTGCGGCGGACGACGGATTTTTCGTCCAGCGTGACGTGGACGATGCGCCTGGGCGACCGTCCGCTCACACCTTACCCCCATTCGGCAAACGCAGCGCCACGGACCGCGCGTGCGCGTCCAGCCCCTCGGCGCGGGCCAGCGTCACCGCGGCCGGACCGATGGCCTGGAGGCTGGCCGGGTCGCACGCCACGAAGGTCGTCCGCTTCATGAAGTCGAGCACGTTGAGGCCGGACGAAAAGCGCGCGCTGCGCGCCGTGGGCAGCACGTGGTTCGGCCCCGCCACATAATCGCCGATGGCCTCCGGCGTGTGGCGGCCGAGGAAGATGGCGCCGGCGTTGCGCACCTTGGCGGCCAGCGCGTCGGGATCTTCCACGGCCAGTTCCAGGTGCTCGGGCGCCAGCCGGTCGATCAGCGCCGGCGATTCGGCCATCAGGTCGGAAACCACGACAATCGCGCCGTTCTCGTTCCAGCTCTTCCGGGCGATTTCCGTTCGCGGCAGGGTCAGGAAGTGGATCAGGATCGCGTCTTCCACCGCATTGGCGAACTCCTGGTCGTCGGTGATCAGGATCGACTGGGCCGAGGTGTCGTGCTCCGCCTGGCTCAACAGGTCCATGGCGATCCAGGCCGGGTCGTTGTGCCTGTCGGCCACCACCAGGATCTCCGACGGGCCGGCGATGCTGTCGATGCCGACCACGCCGTACACCTGCCGCTTGGCGGCGGCGACGAAGGCGTTGCCGGGGCCAACCACCTTGTCGACCGGCCGGATCGTCGCCGTGCCGTAGGCCAGCGCGCCCACCGCCTGGGCGCCGCCGACGCGGTAGATCTCGCTCACCCCGGCGCGCTTCGCGGCGGCCAGCACCAGCGGGTTCAGCTTGCCATCCGGGGTCGGCACCACCATGACGATGCGCTCGACGCCCGCCACCTTGGCCGGCATGGCGTTCATCAGCACCGACGACGGGTACGCCGCCGTGCCGCCCGGCACGTACAGGCCGACGGCCCCCACCGCCGTCCAGCGCGCGCCCAGCCGCACGCCCTGGGCGTCGCGGTAGTCCAGCGTCTCGGGCGTCTGGTTGCGGTGGAAGGCCTCGATGCGCTCCGCCGCCACGTCCAGCGCGGCGAGCTGGTCCGCCGGCACGCGCGCCAGCGCCGCCTCGACCTCTTCCGCCGGGATGGCGAGCTGGTCGGCGGTGAGCGTCAGCCGGTCGAAGCGCGCCGTGTAGTCCAGCAGCGCGGCGTCGCCGCGCGCGCGGACGTCCTCCAGGATGGCGTGCACGGTGGCCTGCACATCCTCGCTAACCTCGCGCTTGGCGTGCAGCAGCCCCTCGAAGGCCTGGGCGAACGCGGCGTCCTTGCTGTCAAGCCTGAGCGGCATGCACGGCCTCCCGGAACTTCCCGATCCACGCGGAGATTTCGTCCGGCCGCGTCTTGAAGGCGGCGCGGTTGACGATGAGGCGCGAGGTGACGTCGGCGATGTGCTCGACCTCCTTCAGCCCGTTCGCCTTGAGCGTCGAGCCGGTGGAGACGAGATCGACGATGCGCCGGCACAGCCCCAGCGTCGGCGCCAGTTCCATGGCGCCGTTCAGCTTCACGCACTCGGCCTGCACGCCGCGCGCGGCGAAGTGCTTGCGGGTGACCTCCGGGTACTTGGTGGCGACGCGCACGTGGCTCCAGCGCTCCGGGTCGTCGCCCTCGGCCAGCGCCTCGGGCTCGGCAACGGACAGGCGGCACTTGCCGATGCCGAGGTCGAGCGGCGAGTAGATCTCGGGATAGTCGAACTCCATCAGCACGTCGTTGCCGGCCACACCCAGGTGCGCCGCGCCGAAGGCGACGAAGGTGGCGACGTCGAACGAGCGCACGCGGATGATGCTGAGGTTCGGCACGTTGGTGGCGAAGCGCAGGAGGCGGCTGTTCTCGTTGTCGAACTCCGGCTCCGGCACGATGCCGGCGTGCGTCAGCAGCGGCCGCAGTTCCTTCAGGATGCGACCCTTGGGCAGCGCCAGCACCAGCGCGTCGTCCGGGGTGTTCCGGCTATCGGCGGGCAAAGAACTCTCTCCTCGGCAGATCCGCTCGCCGGATAGATAGCACATTCCACGCCGCCGTCACGCGTTGTGAGGTGCGGGCGTGGTATGTCGGGGAGAGAGGCGGGCGCTACGTCACCCGCACCACGCGGAACGTCCGCATCTCGCCGTCGTGTTCGGTGATGGAGACGTACTCGCCCTGCTTGAAGGCGTGGCGGTCGAAGCGGAAGATCGGCTCGTCGCCTTCGTCCTCGTCGTCGCCGTCGTAGCGGAAGGCCCAGCGGGTGCCGCGGTGGATCAGGCGGCCGTGCTGGTCGTCCTCGCCGCGCCAGAAGCGGTGGACCTTGCACTTGTCGCGGCTGGCGTGCCATTCGTCGGCGTCGAAATGCCCCTCGGCGTCGAGGGGGGCCGTGAACTCATAGCCGTGTTCGCTGCTGCCGTCCGGATGGTCGGGCGTGCGGGCGAGTTCCAGGCGGATCTTCCGGAGCGGCAAGGCATCCTCCATCATCAGCGCGGGCCTTCCGCGCCGGGACGGTCCCCGGCGCGCCCGTCTTCTCCGCCAGCTTAATCGTTTTCAGGCCGCCATGTTCCGTGGCGAATAAAGATCCTTGTGGTGGGCCATGTAGATCTGCAGCACACCGACCAAGTCCGCCGCATGGCGGGCCTTGCCGTGCGCGCAGGCGCGTTCGATGTCGTCGCGGATGAAGGCGGCGATGCGCCGGCGCCCCTCGGGATCGTGCTCCAGGCAGCAGCCCAGCTCCACCGCCAGCATTTCCGGCAGATGCTCGTGCTCGGCGATGGCGTCGATCTCCGCTTCCGACAGGTCGCTGAGGGCGATGCAGTCCTCGATGGTCAACATGGCGCGTTTCCTTCCCTTTGTAAGGGCCGGATCCATGCGCGGGGCGACGACCGTCCGGCGTGGAGGGCGTTGGCCCCGCGGGCGTGGCCGCGGGGCGCGTCGCGCGTCGGTCTCTAGTGGGCCATCAGCACCGGAAGGCCGGCGTGGCTCAACACGTAGCGGGTGACACCGCCGAGAATCATCTCCCGCATCCGGCTGTGTCCGTAGCCGCCCATCACGACGAGGTCGGCCCCGAGTTCGCCCGCCTTCTCCATCAGCACCTGGCCGACGGCCTCCGAACCCGGTCGCAGAATAGTTAACTGACAGTTAACGTCGTGCCAAGCCAGATATTCGGCGATGCGACGACCGGTCGCAGCCTGGGTGACCGAAGTCTCGGCGGTCAGCACATGCACGCTGTCGGCCTGGCGCAGGAAGGGCATGGCGCCGACCACGGCGCGGGCCGCCTCGGCGTTGCCGTTCCAGGCCAGCGCGATGCGGCGGCCGATGCTCGTGGGGTTCCGCACCGGCGTCAGCAGCAGCGGCCGGGCAGCACCCAACAGCGCCGTCTCCACGGTGGCGTAGGTCTGCGCCTCGGCGTCGAGCGCGGTGTGCGCGAAGACCAGCAGGTCGCTCAGCCGGCCCTCCTGCGGCACCACCTCCTCCGCGCGACCGACCATCTCGCGCCAGCGGGCGGACACGCCCTCGGGCGACGGCGGGCCTTCCAGCAGGTTGACCTGCCCGGCCTGCACGGCGGCCTCGAAGTGGCGGCGGGCGACGACGAGATGGCTGCTCGCCTCTCCCTCGGCGGCGCGCATGATCTCGTCCACCATGGCGCCGGACATGCCCTCGCCCAGCATGGGCACGGCGTCGCGCGGGTCGAGCTTGACGAACAGCGCGTCGACGTGCGCGTCGAACGCGCGGGCGACGGCGAAGGCCCCGGACAGCGCCACCGGATCGGTGTCGGCGCCGGCGAGGGGCACGAGAATCGACTTTATGGACACGGTCTTTCTCCCCGGGCCGTCTTTCCCCGTCGACCGGGGCGGGCCCTGTTCCATCCCTGGCTCGGGCACGGACGCCCGTTGCCGATCATCATAGCGCAACGAGGCGTCGCGTGTCCGGCCCTATCGAATGAGCGCTGATCAAATTAGGACAGCGATTCCCGTGCCACCGCAAGCACTTCCGAAGGATTCGCCGCGGCATTCACGCGCACCCAGCCCAGGCTTCCCAGGTCATAGCCCTCCTGCCGGCGCACCACCGCGGCCGTGGCGTCGGACGCGTCCGCGGCGCGCCCCTCCACGCGCCCCGCCCGCACCGGCAGCGCCGCCTCCAGCCACAGCCCGCGGAAGGGCGCCCCGGCCTGCGCCGCGGCGGCTTCGATGGCCGCACGCTCCTCCGGGTGGGCGTAGACGGCGTCGGCGACCACGGGGATGCCGGCGGCCAGCGCCGCCCGCGCCCGCCCGGCGATGTCCGCGTAGACTCGGGCCGTCACGTCCGGCGCGTAGGCTTCCTCCGGCAAGCGCTCGGTGTCGGCGCGGCCGAACAGGCGCTTGCGCAGCACGTCGCTGCGCAGCACCAAGGCACCGGGGGGCGAGCCGAGGTCCGGCGCCAGCGCGCGCGCCAGCGTCGTCTTGCCGGTGCCCGACAGCCCGCCGACGGCGACCAGCCGCGGCGGTTCCGGCCGCAGCGCCGCCACGGCGTGGCCGAGGTAGGCGACGGCTTCCCGGCGCCTCTCGCCGACCGCCGCCGCGTCCGTCTGCGCCGCCGCGGCGGCCGCCTCCACCTTGGCGCGCACCGCCGCCCGCACCGACAGGAACAGCGGCAGCAGCGGCAGCCCGCCGTAATCGCCGGTCAGCTCCATGTACCGGTTGAACACCGCGTTGGCGAGATCCCACAGCCCGCGCCGGTCGAGGTCCATCAGCAGGAAGGCGAGATCGTACAGCACGTCGACGACGGCGAAGCTCTCGTCGAACTCAATGCCGTCGAACAGCGTCGGCCGCCCGTCCAGCAGCACGATGTTGCGCAGGTGCAGGTCGCCGTGGCAGTGCCGCACGAAGCCGCCCGCCCGCCGCGTCTCCAGCAGGCCCCCGTGGCGCTCCAGCGCAGCACCCGACAGCGCCGCCAGTCGCGCGACGACCGCCGGGTCGAACAGGTCGGCGCGCTGCCGCAGTTCCTCCAGGTTGCCGTCCACCACCGCGCGCATGGCCGCCGCCCCACCGCCGTCCGGCCTCGGCTCGGCGTCCCGATGGAACGCCGCCACCGCCTCGGCCAAGTCGCGCATCAGCGCGGGCGTCAGCGCGCCGCGGTCGGCGAGGCGGTCGAACAGCAGCGCGCCGTCGAAGCGGCGCATGTCCACCACCCAGTCCACCACCTCCCCCTCCCCACCCAGCGCCAACACGCCGCCGGGGGTCCGCACCACCGGCAGCACGCCGCGGTAGAGCGTCGGCGCCGTGCGGCGGTTGAGCCGCAGTTCGGCCTCGCAGGCGGCCCGCCGCCTTTCGGCCGTCGAGAAGTCCATATAGGGAAAGCGCACCGCCCGCTTGAGCTTGAGGGCGCGGTCCCCGGCCAGGAAGACGACGGCCCCATGCGTGTCCACGCGTTCCACCGCCCGCCCGCCGTGCGTGCGCGGGTCGCCCAGGAAGGCGATCACCGGCCCCTGGTCCGGTGTGGACGGGTGAGGTGCCTGCTGCATGGCGGCATGATAGCACGTTCCCGAGTCCATGGCGCGAAACCTACCCGAAGCGGCGGTTGACACCACTGCGGGGTCACCGCATCGTTCCTACCGCACTGCAAACAATTGGGGGCGCCGCACCATGACCGAGGCCGAGGTGAAGCCCGTCCGGGCCCGTCGCACCGCTCCCCCGCCGCCGGCACCCGAGCCGCCCCCTGCGGCCGAACCGACCGCCCCCACCCCGTCGCTGCGTGACGCCCTGCAAGGCAACCGGCCGCTGCTGCCGCAATCCTCCGCGCGCTTCCCGGCCGATCCCGGCTTCGACCCGGCCGCGCTCGCCGCCGAGATGACCGGCTGCCTCGACCGCTTCGCGCGGGAGGCCGAGGACGATCCGTTCACCAATCCCATCCTCCACCTGGCGTTGGAGATCAACCGCCGCATCGCCGACGGCGCCCTGAGCCTGGGCGCTCTGGAGCAACTGGTTCAATACCTGTCGGCCGACGGCTTCCTGGGCCGCGCCGAGCGCTTCGCCGGCAAGCTGGGCGAAGTCGATCCGCAAGCCAATGCCGACCGGCTGCGCGCCCTGTTCCGCGGCATCGCCCAGCCGAACGGAGCGGCATCGCCGGTCCCCTTCGACGCCTTCCGCCAGACGGTGGAGCGCGAGGCGTTCGGCATCGTCATGACCGCGCACCCGACGTTCAACCTGTCGGGGCCGCTGATGACCGCGCTGGCCAGCCTCGCCACCGGCCGCAATCCCGCCGGCAAGCCGCTGGGCGAGGACGAACGGGCCGAACTGGTCGCCCACATGGCCGCGGCCGAGCACCGCCCGGACGAGGGCATCTCGCTGTCGCGCGAGCATGAACTCTCACTGAAGGCGCTGGGCAATGTGAGAACGGCGCTGCGCCGCCTCTACGCCATCGTCTTCGAGGTGGCGGCCGAGCTTTACCCCGACCGCTGGACCGAGCTGTCGCCCCGACTGCTCACCGTGGCGAGCTGGGTCGGCTACGACATCGACGGCCGCTCCGACATCACCTGGACCGACACGCTGCACAAGCGGCTGCGCGTGCAGGTGCAGCAGCTCCGCCACTACCTGGCCGACCTGGAGGGCATCCGCGCCCTGGTGCCGAAGGAC
>DASPIO010000165.1:0-11041 GCA_035629155.1 Azospirillum sp.
GGATGGCGAAGACGTTGGAGGTGTAGACGATGAACGGGTCGCTGGTCACCGCGAAGATGGCCGGCACGCTGTCCAGCGCGAACATCAGGTCGGTCGCCTCGACCATCACCAGCACCAGCAGCATCGGCGTGGCCAGCAGCAGGCCGTTGCGGCGCACGAAGAAGTGCGCGCCTTCATAGGTGTCGGTCATCCGCACGTGGCGGCGCACGAAGTTCAGCAGGCGGTTGTTCGCCAGATCCGGCTCGGCATCGGCGGCCATCAGCATCTTGACGCCGGTGAACAGCAGGAAGGCGCCGAACAGGTAGATGGTCCAGTGGAACTGCTGGATCAGCGCCGTGCCGGCAAAGATCAGCGTGGCGCGCATCACCAGGGCGCCCAGGATGCCCCAGAACAGCACCCGGTGCTGATAGGCGGGCGGCACCGCGAAATGCCCGAAGATCATCGCGATGACGAAGATGTTGTCGAGCGACAGGCTCCATTCGATGAGGTAGCCGGTCGTGAACTCCAGGCCCTTCTGGGCGCCCATGAACCAGTAGACGCCCGCGTTGAACGCCAGCGCCAGCGCGACGTAGCCGCTGCTGGTGATCAGCGCCTCACGGACGGAGACCTGGTGGGGACGGCGGTGGAAGACGCCCAGATCGAGGGCGAGGAGAATGAGAACGAAGGCGTTGAAGCCGAACCAGATCCAGGGCGATGTCTCCATCGAGCCCTCCAAATGCGGTTACGCCCGTCGGCGCAAGAGCAGGTGAAGGGATCCGACATCACAGGTGGCGACCCACCTGCCAGAGGGGCCCGGATCCGAGCTGGCCCTTCACGTAGACTCTGCCAGGCCGCCTGTCAAGAGGGCCGGATGCGCGATCAAAACGCCTTGGAACGGTTGTCCCAGGCCGCCATATGGGGCGGCAGGAGCAACCACGCGCGCAGGTGTTCGTGAGCGACAACCACCACCGGCGGCTCGACCGCCGGGTCAACCGCATCCAGGGCAAGCTGCCCGATCCGATGGCCAGGGCGCTGGGCCGGATACGCACCCCCTCGGCCACGTGGATCCGTGCGCCGGTCGGCCTCCTGCTGGTGCTGGGTGGGATCTTCAGCTTCCTGCCCGTGCTGGGCGTGTGGATGCTGCCGCTGGGCCTCGTGCTGCTGGCCTACGACATTCCGCCGCTGAAGGCGCCCATCGGACGGGCGATGGTGTGGGGCGAGCGGCGCTGGCGGGAATGGAAGCGCCGCCGGCGCAGCAACGCGTGATCCTACTCGTAATTCCACAGCATGTAGAGCCGCACCGCCAGCGCGTGCAGGTCGTCCGGCGGCGGTGCGCCCGGCTCACGCGCCTGCGCGGCGCGCTGGAGGGCGATTTCCTGGAGCGCGACGTCGGCCGAACCGCCCGCCGCCAGCCGCCCGGCCTGTAGCCGGTCGCCATACCGCAGGACCGACCGCGCCCAATCCGGCTCGTGCATCCCTTCCCCCAGCGCTTTTTATGTCGTTGGATGCACTATACTGCAAGCACCGGACACGAACAATCCTGCCCTTCGGCGGGGGATTGCCCCCACCGAAGCGACCACCCTACAAACTCAACCCCACCCGCGTGCCCTGGTCGATGGCGCGGCGGGCGTCCAGTTCGGCGGCCACGTCGGCGCCGCCGATCAGGTGCACGCTCACGCCCAGCGCCCGCAGCGGCTCCAGCAGGTCGCGTTGGGGCTCCTGGCCGGCGCAGACGACCACCGTGTCGACCGGGATCACCCGCGGCTCACCAGCCACTGAGACGTGCAGGCCCTCGTCGTCGATGCGGTGGTAGTCCACCCCCGACATCATGGCGACACCGGCCTGCTCCAGCGTCAACCGGTGCACCCAGCCCGTCGTCTTGCCGAGCCCGGCGCCCGGCTTCGTCGCCTTGCGCTGGAGCATGGTGATGCGCCGGGGCACGGCGCGCGGCGGCGCCTGGGTGACGCCGCCGGGGACGTTCGGGTCGCGCGTGATGCCCCAGTGCGCCTCGAACGCCTCCTCGCCCAGCAGGTAGACCGCCACGTCGAAGCCGATGCCGCCGGCGCCGATGATGGCGACGCGCTCGCCCGCCACGCGGGTGCCGTTCAGGATGTCCAGGTAGGACACCACCTCGGTCCGCTCGATGCCGGGGATGGACGGGCGGCGCGGCACGATGCCGGTGGCCAGCACCACCTCGTCGAAGCCGCGCAGGTCCTCCACCCCGGCCATGTGGCCGAGCCGCAGGTCCACGCCGACCTCCTTCAGCCGGCCGGCGAAGTAGCGGATGGTCTCGGCGTAGTCCGCCTTGCCGGGGATGCGCCGCGCCAGGTCGAACTGGCCGCCGACCGTCGGCTTGGCGTCGAACAGCGTCACCGCGTGGCCGCGCGCCGCCGCCTCGCTGGCGCAGGCCATGCCGGCCGGGCCGCCGCCAACCACGGCGATGCGCTTGCGCGCCGTCATGGGGGCAGCGACGTACTGCCCCTCCCGTCCGGCGCGCGGGTTGACGAGGCAGGTCGCCTCGCGGCCGGAAAAGATGAAGTCCAGGCAGCCCTGGTTGCAGGCGATGCAGGTGTTGATGCGGTCCCCCCGCCCGTCGCGCGCCTTCGCTACGAAATCCGGGTCGGCCAGGAACGGGCGCGCCATGGAGACGAGGTCGCAGGCGCCCCCGGCGATCGCCGCCTCGGCGTCGTCGGGCGTGTTGAAGCGGTTGCTGGCGATGACGGGCACGCCGGCCACCTCCTTCAGCCGCGCGGTGGCCCAGCGCCACGCCGCGCGCGGCACCATGTAGGCGATGGTGGGGATGCGCGCCTCGTGCCAGCCGATGCCGGTGTTCAGCACGTCGGCCCCCGCCGCCTCCACCGCGCGGGCCAGCACCGCCACCTCCTCGAACGGGCTGCCGCCATCCACGAGGTCGAGGGCGGAGATGCGGAACATGATCAGGAAATCCGTCCCCACCGCCGCGCGCACGCGGCGCACCACCTCGACGGGGAAGCGGATGCGGTTCTCCAGCGGCCCGCCCCAGCCATCCGTGCGGTGGTTGGTGCGCGGGGCGACGAACTCGTTGAGCAGATAGCCCTCCGACCCCATGATCTCGACGCCGTCGTATCCGGCCTCGCGGGCGCGCAGCGCCAGGACGGCGAAATCGTCGAGCGTACGGGCGATGTCCGCCTCGTCCATGGCGCGCGGCGTGAACCGGTTGATCGGCGCCCGCACGGCCGAGGGGGCGACGCAGCCCGCGTGCGGCGCGTAGCGGCCGGCGTGCAGCATCTGCAGAAGGATCCGCCCGCCGGCCGCGTGCACCGCTTGCGTGACGCGGCGGTGGTCGGGCACCTCCGCCGCCGTCAGGCCGCCGTGGCCGTGCGGGTCGAGCCGGCCTTCGGGATTGGGCGAATAGCCGCCGGTGACGATGAGCGCCGCGCCGCCGCGCGCCCGCTCGGCATAAAAGGCGGCGAGCCGGTCGGCGCCGTCGGCCGCCTCCTCCAGCCCGGTGTGCATCGAGCCCATGATCAGGCGGTTGGGAAGCGTCACCGGCCCGACGCGGACGGGCTGGAACAGGTGCGGGTGGGCGGTGGATTGGGCCATCGTCTCGGTCGTCTCCCGTTGGCTTTTCCGGCGTGCGCCTGGCTGCATTATACTTCCGGTTACAGGAAGCTTTAGCACAGGTGCGGCACCGGCAACCAGCGGGTGAGCGGGGAGGTCGTCGGGTGGGTTGAGGCGCAGCCGAAACCCCAACGCCTTTGCGATGCCGGGCGTGTTGGGTTTTCGCTGGCGCTCAACCCATCCTACGGGCTCAGCCGCGCACCAGATGCGCCAGCGCGGCCAGCATGTCGCCGACGCTGTCGCCGGCCGCGGCGGGTTGCAGCGCCGCCTCCTCCTCGCGGACGAGGTCGCACAACGGCGCGTTCATGGCCTGGGCGACGCGGCGCAGCAGCAGGATGGAGATGTTCCCCCGCCCCGTCTCAAGCTGCGCCAGATGGCGTTCCGAAACGCCGGACAGGCGGGCCAGCGCCTTGCGCGTCAGGCCCTGCCGGTTCCGCGCGGCGCGCACGCGCTCGCCCAGTTGGTCCAGGAACGCCGCGTCGTCGGCCGGAACAGTGGGCATCGAGGGCGGCAGCGGCCGGCAAGGCGGCAGCGCGCGGTCGATCAGGTCGACGTACGGCGTCGCGGGGGCCGGCGTCGCGGGGGGCAGCAGGGTGAGGGGGGCAGCGGCGGTCCGGCGTCCGGTCACGGTGATGGTCCTCTTTGGCCGTCATACCCCAGAGTGCCGATTTTTCCGCCCGCGTCCATCGTCACAGGGTGCGATTGTTTGCCGCACCACCGGTCGCCTCGGCGGTCGCATCCGCGCAGCGCCGCCGGTATTCGGCGATGCGCCGCGCCAGCGGCTCGGGAATGGGAATGGAGCGCATGGTCCCAGTGTCGATGAAGGAGCACACCCAGGCCCCGCTGAACGACGGCACGCCGTCGCCGCGCACGCCGGACACGCGGAAGCGCACGGTGGAACGGCCGGTCTCCTCCACCAGCACCGTCACCGCCACGCGGTCGCCGGGCTTCAGCGGCGCCTGGATGTCCAGGTCGCCGTGCACGAAGGGGCTGCCGACATGGCATTCGGTGTTCAGGTGGTACCAGCCGTTGCCCAGCACCTCCTCGAACCAGCCCTCGATGGCCTCCATGGCGTAGTCGAACAGGCGGATGGTGTAGGCGATGCGGGCGGCGTCGCTGTGCCCAAAGCGGACCTTGCGGTCGTGCACGTAGGGGGCGGGGTACGGTGCGTCGGGGACCTCAATAGGTTTCGACATGATAGCGCCCCTCCCGCCGCATCGCCGAGCGCAGGTCGGGCCAGTTCAGCCCGTGCTGGCGGCAGACGTCGGCCAACGCCTCCTCGCAGCCCTGCTCCATGCCCTTCAAACCGCAGATGTAGACGAAGGTATCGCGGTCCTGCAACAGCCCGCCCACGTCGCCGGCGCGCTCGCGGATCTTGTCCTGCACATAGGCCTTGGGCTGGCCGGCGACGCGGGAGAAGGCGAAGTTCACATCGATGAGCGACGGCGGCAGCTTCAAGAGCGGCCCGAAGTACGGCAGTTCCCCCGGCGAGCGCGCGCCGAAGAACAGCAGCAGCTTGCCCGGCGCGTCCGGCGCCCGGCGGCGGCGCCGTTCGGTGAAGGCGCGGAACGGGGCGGAGCCGGTGCCGGTGCAGATCATGATGATGTTGGCTTCTGGATGGTTCGGCATCAGGAAGCTGTCGCCGAACGGGCCGGTCACCAGCACCTCGTCGCCCTTGCGCGCGTCGCACAGGTGGTTGGAGGCGACGCCGGGGCGCACCGCGCCGTCCGCGTCGCGGGCGACGACGCGCTTGATGGTGAGGGAGACGTTGTTGTGGTTGGGCCGTTCGCCGTCGCGCGGGCTGGCGACGGAATAGAGGCGGATGGTGTGCGGCCGGCCCTTGGCGTCGGTGCCCGGCGGGATGATGCCGATGCTCTGCCCCTCCAGCACCGGGAAGGCCTGCTGGCCGAAATCCAGCACGATGTGGTGGATGTCGGACTCCGTGTTGGGGTCGGTGATGCGGTGGTTGCCGGCCACCCGCGCCACCGCCGGCCGCTCGCGCGTGTAGATGTTGACGTAGGGGTGCGCGGCGGAGAAGGGCGGCGGCACGCGCCCGCCGGTGGCGGCGGTGGCCGTCTCGATGATCGCCGTCACCTCGGCCGGTTCGGGCTGTTCGGCGGGCACGGGATCGCCGGTTTCCGACGGTGGCGGCAGGTCGTCCCAGGTGAGCTGCTCCTCGATGGTCCACGGGCGCTTCACCAGGATCCAGCTATCGATCGCCCCGGTCGGGCACGGCGGCACGCAGTTGCCGCAGCCGTTGCACACGTCGAAGCGGACGACGTAGTTGCGGTCGTCGTGCGTGATCGCGTCGATCGGGCAGGTTTCTTCGCAGGTGTTGCACCGGATGCAGATCGCCGGATCGATCAGGTGCTGGCGCCGCAGTTCCATGCTGGGGGAACCCATGTTGGTCGGAAGGCGGGGTGCGGGACGTTGGGTTTTCGCTGGCGCTCAACCCAACCTACCGGAACGTCGTAGGTTGGGTTGAGCCGCAGGCGAAGACCCAACGGCGGAACTTACGCAAAACGCACGTATTCGAAATCGACGGGCTGGTTGTTGATGCCGCGGGCCGGCGGGGCGATCCAGTTGGCGAACTTGCCGGGTTCGGTCACCGGGGTGCCCATCAGGGAGTTGACGTAGCCCTGGTCCTCGTCGGTGGGCAGCCACTCGTGCGCCCGGCGGTTCCACGCGTCGCGCGTCAGCACCTCGCCCGTCGGCGTCACCGGCAGGCCCGCGAAGTGACCGATGGCGCGGTGGAACGCCACGTGCGGCAGCGTGAACTGGAAGTCGATGCCGTATTTCTGGATGATCTTGTTCCAGCGGTCGACGCCCTTGGCGACGTCGATGATCCAGTCCTGGCGCAGACGGTCGTTCAGCGCATTCAGCGCCGGCACCTCGACCGGCTTGAAGACGCCGTCCACATAGTGGGTAACGCCGTAGCCGGCGCTCTCCAGCTTGTGGTCGTCGCCGATCTTGCTCTCCTCGAAACGGCCCTTCAGGCCGGCGTGGTAGAAGTTGGCGGCGTTGGTCGACACCTCCGCCCCGTACAGGTCGGACGTCACCGAGAAGTGGAAATTCAGGTACTTCTGGATGGTGGGCAGGTCGATCACGCCGTATTGGCGGACGTCGCCGGTCTTGTGCTCGCGCATGATCTGGCAGGTGCGCTCGATGATGCGGCCCACCCCGCTCTCGCCGACGAACAGGTGGTGCGCCTCTTCCGTCAGCATGAAGCGGCAGGTGCGCGCCAGCGGGTCGAAGCCGCTCTCGGCCAGGGAGGCGAGCTGGTACTTGCCGTCGCGGTCGGTGATGAAGGTGAACATGAAGAAGGACAGCCAGTTCGGCGTCTTTTCGTTGAAGGCGCCGAGGATGCGCGGCTTGTCGGCGTCGCCGGAGCGGCGGGCCAGCAGTTCCTCCGCCTCCTCGCGGCCGTCACGGCCGAAGTAGGCATGCAGCAGGTAGACCATCGCCCACAGGTGCCGGCCTTCCTCGACGTTCACCTGGAACAGGTTGCGCAGGTCGTACAGCGACGGGCAGGTGGCGCCCAGGTGGCGCTGCTGCTCGACCGACGCCGGCTCGGTGTCGCCCTGGATGGCGATGAGGCGGCGCAGCGACGCGCGGTACTCGCCCGGCACCTCCTGCCACACCGGCTCGCCCTTGTGGGCGCCGAAGGCGATCTTGCGGTCCTGCTCCGGGGGGGTGAGGAAGATGCCCCAGCGGTAGTCCGGCATCTTGACGTGACCGAACTGCGCCCAGCCGTCGGGTGCGGCGGAAATGGCGGTGCGCAGGTAGACGTCGTAGTCGAGCGAGCCTTCCGGCCCCATCTCGCGCCACCAGTCGATGTAGTGCGGCTGCCAGGATTCGAGCGCCCGCTGGAGCTTGCGGTCGTCGGAAAGATTCACGTTGTTGGGGATCTTCTCGGCGTAATTGATGCTGGACATGGCGCTCACACCCTTTCCACGTTGTATTCGGCGCGCTTGCCGCTGCCGTAGAGCTTGAGGGCACCGGCCTCGCCGACCGCGTTCGGGCGCTGGAAGATCCAGTTCTGCCACGCGGTGAGACGGCCGAAGATCTTGGTTTCCATGGTCTCGGGCCCGGCGAAGCGGAGGTTCGCCTCCATGCCCGTCAGCGCGTCCACGGAGAAGCTGGCGCGCTCCTCCAGCACGAGGCGCAGTTCGTCGTCCCAGTCGATGTCGTCGGGCGTGGCGGTGACGAGGCCGCCCTCCCCGGCGTCACCGGCCTCGAGGTCCTCGCCGACGCGGGCGCGGGCGGTCTCGACGCTTTCCGGCTCACCCAGGAAGCGGGTGGCGAGGCGGGAGAGGCCGTTGCCCATGGGCAGTCCGTCGAAGTTCAAGGCCGTCAGGCGCACGGCGGCGGGGGCGCGGTTGTCCCCCTCGCGCCGGCCGTCCAGCATGAAGGAGCGGTCGGCGGCCAGGGCGATCTCGAACAGGAAGCCGGCGAAGCAACTGCCCGGCTCGATCAGCGCGAACAGGCTGCGCGAGGTGGTGTCCAGCCGCTTCAGCGTGCGCTTCCAGTACAGCAGGATCTCGCGACCCAGCCAGTCGGACTGCGCCTTTTGCAGCAGCGCGTCGTACTCGGCCACGCGCTCCAGGCTGCCTTCGGTGCGGAAGATCCAGGAGGTGACGGTCGGTTCGTTGATGCGCAGGTGCAGGATGGCGTCGTCCAGCTCGCGCGCCAGCGCCAGCGGCCAGAAACCGTCGCCCCGCGCGTGGATGCCCGCGGCGTCGGCCGGGGCGGCCTCGTCGGTCGCCGTGATCAGGAAGTGCGCCGCCCGCACCTCGCGGTCGATGGTGATGGTCAGGTGGCGGTAGGCGATGCGGTCGCCGTCGATGGTGCGGGCGAGCGGGGTCAGCGCCACGCCCTTGGCGTCGGTCGGGCGGTCGGAGCGGGATGCGAGTTCGCGGGCGCGCTGGGCCACCGTGTCCTTGAAGCGGGACAGCGGCACCACCTCGTCCACAAGGCGCCAGTCCACGGCGCGCTTGCCGCGCACGCCTTCCTCGGTGGAGCTGAAGATGTCGGCGCGGTCGCGGCGCACCTTGCGCTTGTCGGTGACGCGGGTCAGGCCACCGGTGCCCGGCAGCACGGCCAGCAGAGGCACCTCGGGCAGCGACACCGAGGTGTTGCCGTCGTCGGCCATCAGGATGTAGTCGGTGGCCAGCGCCAGCTCGTACCCGCCGCCGGCCGCCGTGCCGTTCACCGCGCACAGGTAGGTCTGGCGCGAGAACTCGGTCGCGTCCTCGATCGACAGGCGGGTCTCGTTGGTGAACTTGCAGAAGTTGACCTTGTGGCCGTGGCTCGCCTTGCCCAGCATGCGGATGTTGGCGCCGGAGCAGAAGATCTTCTCCTTGGCCGAGGTCATGACGACCGAGCGCACCTCCGGATGCTCGAAGCGCAGGCGCTGGACGGCGTCGTACAGCTCGATGTCGACGCCCAGGTCGTACGAGTTCATCTTCAGCTCGTACCCGTCGAACAGCCCGCCGGCCGGATCCACGTCCATCAGGAGGGTCGCGACCTCGCCATCGACGGAGAGTTTCCAATGCCTGTAGCGGTCGGGGTGGGTGCGGAAATCGATCATCGTCTGACGCCGTCCCGTTGCGGTGTTTCGTTGTTGATAGGAACTATAGTGCATGACGGCGGGGCTGGCAACGGCGAAATGCATCATAGTGCATGATAAGAGGTGCAGTATGGTGCAGATGCCCCCCTTCGCAGCGCGGGAGGGTTCAGATGGCGCCGACGAAATCCCGGATCGCCGCCAGCGTCGCCTCCGGCTGGTCGCGGTGGGGGGAGTGGCCGCAGCCGTCCAGCATCAGCACCTCGACCGGGCCGCCGGCCTTGGCCTCGATGGCCTCGACCTGGGCGGCGGTGCCGTACTCGTCGTCGCTGCCCTGGATGGCCAGCACCGGCACGCGGATGCCGGGCAGGTGCTCCTCGATGTTCCAGGCGCGGAAGCCGGGATCCAGCCAGGCGCGGTTCCAGCCCCAGAAGGCGCAGTCGACGTTGTCGCCATGCAGCCGCCGGAGCCTGGAGCGCAGGTCGCCGTCGCGGTAGGCCTCGGCCGCCTTGGCGATGCTGGCGACGCTGACGTCCTCGTTGAAGACATGCGGGGCCATGACGACGGCGCCGGACAGACGCCCGCCCCGGTCGTTCCCGGCACGGATGAGCGCGATGGACGCGCCGTCGCTGTGCCCGACCAGAACGACGTCGCGCAGGTCGAGTTGGTCGAGCAACGCCGGCAGCACCTCCAGCCCCTCGTCGTGCATGTAGCGCAGCGGACGCGGCACCGGCACGGGAGAGGAGCGGCCATAGCCGGCCCGGCTGTAGACCAGCGCCCCGCACCCGGTGGCCGCCGCCACGCGGTCGGGGAAGTCCTTCCACAGCGCCACGCAGCCCAGCCCCTCATGCAGGAAGACCAGCGTCGGCCGGCCGGTGCGGGCCGGCGCGATCCAGCGGTATTCCAGCCGCGCGCCCGCGACGTCGAGGAAGCCCTCGCCGTCACGAAGCGGCATTGGTCCCCTCCCGCTCGCGCAGCTTGAACCGCTGGATCTTGCCGGTGGCGGTCTTCGGCAGCGTCTCCATGAACTCGATCCAGCGCGGGTACTTGTAGGGGGCGAGGCGGTCCTTGATGAAGTTCTGCAGCTCCTGCTTCAGCGCGTCGGTCTCGCGGTAGCCATCCTTGAGGACGACGAAGGCCTTGGGCTTGATCAGGTCGGTCTCGTCGGCGGTGCCGATCACCGCCGCCTCCAGCACCGCCGGGTGGGCGACCAGCGTCGCTTCCACCTCGGCCGGCGACACCCAGTTGCCGGAGACCTTCAGCATGTCGTCGGTGCGCCCGGCGTAGTGGTAATAGCCGTCGGCGTCCACGTAGTACTTGTCGCCCGTGTGCGTCCACGGCCCACGGAAGGTCTTCAGCGACTTCTCGCGCTGGTTCCAGTAGCCGATGGCGGCGGAGGGGCCGCTGACCACCAGCTCGCCCAGCTCGCCGTCCGGCACCGGCGCGCCCTCGTCGTCGACGACGCGCAGGCGGAAGCCGGGGACCGCCTTGCCCGAGGTGCCGTAGCGCACGTCGCCCGGCCGGTTGCACAGAAAGATGTGGAGCATCTCGGTGGAGCCCAGCCCATCGACGATCGGCACGCCGTAACGCGCCTGCCACCGCAGGCCGACGTCTTCCGGCAGCGCCTCGCCGGCCGAGACGCACAGCCGCAGCCGGTCGGAGCGGCGCTCCTGGACCTCCGGCGGGGCGGCCAGCATGGCACCATACAGCGTCGGCACGCCGAAGAAGACGGTGGGGCGGTGCGCGGCGATGACCCGCGTCACCGAATCCGGCGTCGGCCGCTCCCACGTCAGCACCGCCGTGGCGCCGGCGTGGAAGGGGAAGGTCATGCCGTTGCCGAGGCCATAGGCGAAGAACAGCTTGGCGGCGGAGAACACCACGTCGTCCGGCCCGATG
>DASPIO010000166.1:0-18706 GCA_035629155.1 Azospirillum sp.
CTCCGTCAGCTCGGTCTGGCAGACGCGCCGTTCGCGCTGGTGCTGCGTGTAGTGCAGGTTCTTCATGATGGTGACCAGCCACGCCTCCAGGTTCGTCCCCGGCGCGAACTTGTCGCGGTTGCGCAGCGCGCGCTCCACGCAATCCTGGACAAGGTCGTCGGCGTGCGCCGGACCCCGCGCCAGCCGGCGGGCGAACCGTTGCAGTTCGGGCAGGCTCCGCACCAGGTCGCGTTCGAAGTCGAAGGACATGGCTTTCCCCTGTTGTTCCCTACGTCCGGTTCCCTTCGGTCGAGACGAGGGAGATGAAGCGGTCGAAACTGTGCTCGGCGACCCGGAACCACAGGCGCTGGTCGTCGCGGAAGCGCGCCCAGGACGCGTGGACCATGCCGAACCGGGGATCCCGCGCCGCCAGCGTCGCCAGATGCTCCTGGGTCGCCCGGTAAGCCGCCTTGAGGATGTCGAGTGGATAGGGGCGCAGCAGCGCACCCTCGGCGACCAGCCGCTTGAGCGCGGCGGAATTGTCGGTGTCGTACTTGGCGGTGACCCACAGGCTGGTTTCCGCACAGGCGGACTCGAGCGCCGCGCGGAATTCCTCCGGCAGTCGCTCCCACCGGCGATGGTTGACGAAGCAGGAAACCTGCGCGGACGCCTCCCAGAAGCCCGGATAATAGTAATACGGGGCGGCCTTGTGCAGGCCGAGGCGCAGGTCGTCGTGCGGGCCACCCCACTCGGCCGCATCGATGGCGCCGCTCTGGAGTGCGGAGCGAAGATCGGCGTCGGCGGTCGGACGCGGCACCGCGCCGAGCTTGCCCAGGATGTCGCCGGCCATGCCGCCGACGCGGAACTTCAGCCCGTTGAGGTCGCGGAGCGCGTTGATCTCACGGCGAAACCAGCCGCCCATCTGCGCGCCGGTGTTGCCGGCCGGCAGGGGAACCACGCCATGGTCCGCGAAGATCCTGCGCATCAGCTCCCGTCCACCGCCATGGTACATCCAGGCGTTCCGCTGGCGGGTGTTCAGGCCGAAGGGCAAGGCCGTGTCGAAGACCAGCGCCGGATCCCGGCTTGCGTAGTGGCTGCCGGCCGTGAAGGCGATGGGAATACTCCCCGACGACACGGTGTCGAGAACCTCCAGGCGTGAAGCGTCGTCGGTTGCGTGGACATGGATGCGGAAAGCGCCGCCGGTCAGCGCCTCGACACGGCGTGCCAGGAACACGGCGCCGCCGTTCAGCGTATCGAGGCTGCTCGGGAAGCCCGTCTCCATGCGCCAGCGGACGTCCGGCCGGCTCCGCGCGACGGCCGGCGCCGCAGCCACGGCCCCGCTTAGCCCGAGGCCCGCGGCCCTCAGGAAATTGCGCCGTTCCATACGGATTCCTCTGTCCCCCCGCCGGGCAATACCCTGCCCGTTCGCAATAGCTCTTCGGAGCGATGCGGTTTCGGTGGCCGTCGGTGTTGTCTGTACTCCCACAAGGCTAGAGCCGGGGACGGGAACCGGCAATTTGACTTTGGTTTAGCGGCCCGGGGTTCAGCGGCCTGGAGCTTAGCGGCGGAGGATCACACGATGGGCCAGCGCATCGTCATCGCCGACGACCACCCGATGGTCCGTGACGCCCTGCGCCTCGCCATCGGCCGCGCGCTGCCCGACGCGGAGATCGTCGAGGCCGATACGCTCGGCGGCGTCCTTGTGGCGCTCGAAGGCGGGCCTGCGGCCGACCTCGTGCTGCTCGACCTCAACATGCCGGGCATGCAGGGGTTCGCCGGGCTGGTCTACCTGTGTGCCCAGCACCCCGAACTGCCCATAGCCGTGGTCTCCGCCAACGAGGAGCCGCGGGTGATGCGCCGCGCGCTCGGCGCCGGGGCGTCCGGCTACATTCCCAAGTCGGCCCGAACGGAGGACATGCGTGCGGCGCTGCGCGCCCTGACGGAGGGGGAGGTCTGGGTGCCGCCCGGCGTCGATCCCGATGCCGGCGAGCCGGACGAGGACACCGCGCTCACCGCCCGTCTGGCGAGCCTGACACCGCAGCAGGTGCGCGTGTTCATGATGCTGAACGACGGCTTGGTCAACAAACAGATCGCCTACGAGCTGGGCGTGTCGGAAGGCACCGTGAAGGCGCACGTCTCGGCGATCCTCCAGAAGCTGGGCGTGATCAGCCGCACCCAGGCGGTGATCCTGGCCCGGCGCCTCGCCGCGGAGGCCGACGCCCCCCAGGAACTCATCCGCCGCGCGGCCTCCGAGGAATAACGGGCGAGGAATGGCGGGCAACCCGGACGCGTGAACCGAAAACGCCTCCCGCGTGTTGGTGGACGAGATTCTGTCACCGCACACGCCACAATCCGGATCGTCCCGTGCCGTTCGAGCAGTTCCCCCTGGCCGCCAACGCCGCGATTTTCGCCGTCGCCGCGGCGTTCGTGTGGTTGGCCGGGACACGGCTGGCGGTCTACGTCGACGGGATCGCCACCGCGACCGGCACCGGGCAGGCGTTCATCGGCATGCTGCTGCTCGGCGGCATCACCTCGCTGCCGGAGATCGCCACCGTCACCTCGGCGTCCTGGACCGGCAGCGCCAGCCTCGCCGTGAACAACCTGCTGGGCAGCGCCGCCGCCAACGTGCTGCTGCTCGCCGTCGCCGACGCCGTGCTGGGGCACGACGCGCTGACCTCCGTGGTCGCCAAGCCGTCCACCCTGCTCCAGGGCACGCTGGGCATGATGCTGCTGGGCATGGTCGCCGCGGCGGTGGTCGCCGGCGACATCCTTGTGTTCGGGGTGGGGGCGTGGTCGGCGGCGCTGCTCGCCGCCTGCATCGGCGCGCTGTGGCTGTCCTCCGACTATGAGAGCCGCCACGTCTGGACCGCCGCGACGCGGGACGGCGTCGACAAGGATGAGCCGGAGACGCCCGAACAGCCCCTGCGCACCCTGGCGCTGAAGACCGCCGCCGCGGCCGCCGTCATTCTCGTCGCCGGCTTCTTCCTGGCGCAGACGGGTGACGCCATCGCCAAACAGAGCGGGCTGGGGGCGGGACTGGTGGGGCTTGTGCTCATGGCCTTCGCCACGTCCCTGCCCGAGATCAGCTCGATCGTCTCGGCGCTGCGCCTGCACCGCTACGAAATGGCGGTGGGCGACATCTTCGGCACCAACCTCTTCAACATCGCCCTGCTGTTCATCGCCGACCTGTCGTACGGCGGCGGACCGGTGCTGTCGGAAGCGGGGGCCTTCGAGGCCGTGGCGGGACTGCTGGCCCTGCTCCTCACGGGCGTCTTCGTCCTCGGCCTGCTGGAGCGCCGCGATCGTACGGTGCTGCGCATGGGCTACGACTCCCTTGCGGCGCTGGTGCTCTACGCCGCCGGACTCGCCGTTCTCTACCCCCTGGCGCAGTAGCCGCGATTCACACCGCCACCCGCCGGGCGGCAAGCAGGCGGCGCATGAGCGTGCGCAGCGCCGCCGGCCGCAACGGCTTGTTCAGCAGCGGCAGGCCCGCCGCCGCCGCCTGGGCCTTTACCGCTTCGGACCGGTCGGCGGTGATCAGGACGGCCGGAACATCGGCGTGCAGGCGCCGGCGCAGGTCATCCACGCACGCGAAGCCATCCGCTTCGCCACCCAGGTGCAGGTCCACCAGGAGAAGGTCCGGCGGTTCGGCATCGGCCGCCGTCCGCGCCTGACCGAGATCGGCCGCGGTGCGAACCCGGCACCCCCAGCCGCCGAGCAGGGTGCGCATGCCGTCGAGGATGTCGGCGTCGTTGTCGATGCACAGCACGCTGGCCTTCGGCGCGGCCGGGCCGGCCGGCGTTTCCGCCTGCTCGCTCCGGCCCGTGCCCGGCGGCGCCTGGGCGCGCGGCACGCGCACCCCGAAGACCGTTCCTTTGCCCGGCGTCGACCGCAAGCTCACCGGGTGGTCGAGGATGCGGCTGATGCGCTCCACGATGGACAGGCCGAGCCCGAGGCCGTTCGCCACGTCCGGCGTGTCGGCGAAGCGCTGGAACTCCCGGAAGACGAGCGTCTGCCGTTCGGGCGGGATGCCGACACCGGTGTCCCACACCTGGATCTCCACCACCCCGGCCGACCGGCGCGCGCCCATCAGCACGCGACCGCGCGGGGTATAGCGGATCGCGTTGGCGAGCAGGTTCTGCAGCACCCGGTGAAGCAAGCGCCAATCGCTGTCCACGGCCAGTCCGCACGGAACGATGCGCAAGCGCAGCCCGCGCCGCTCGGCCATCGGCGCGAACTCGACGGACAGCGCCGCGAACAACGCGTCGAGACGGAAGTTGCGCCGCTCCGGCGAAACGGCGCCGGCGTCCAGCCTGGAGATGTCCAGCAGCGCGCCGAGCAGGTCCTCCACGGAGGCCAGCGCGCCGTCCAGCTTGCGGACAAGGTCCGCGTCCCCCTCCCTCAGGCGGCGCTCCACCAGGCTGGACGCATAGAGCCGGGCGGCGTTCAGCGGCTGCAGGAGGTCGTGGCTGGCGGCGGCCAGGAACCGCGTCTTGTCGCGATTCGCCGCGTCCGCGACGGCCTTGGCGCGGGCCAGTTCGGCGGTGCGCCGGCGGACGCGCCGCTCCAGGTTCTCGTTGGCCTGGGCGAGCGCCTCGGCGCTGCGCACCCGCTCGGTGATGTCGGAGTAGGTGGCAACGGTGCCGCCGCCGGGCATCCGGCTTGTCCGCATCTCCAGCACGCTGCCGTTGCGGCGGCGGTACTCGACCGGAACGGCGGCGCTGACGGCGAAGCGCTCCATCTCGCGGGCGACGATGTCGTCGATGACCCCCGGCCCGAAGTCGCCGCGCGCGGCCCCCGCGCGCAGGATCTCGGCCAGCGGGGCCCCGACCCTGCCGAGCTTGGGCGGCAGGTCGAGCAGCTTGCGCAGGCGGCGGTTCCAGCAGACCAGCCGCAGGTTCTTGTCGAAGACGGCGATCCCCTGCACGACGTTGTCGATCGTCGTCTGGAGGAGGTCGCGGTTGTACTGGATGGCGGCCGTGGCGTCGTCGAGCAGTTGCAGGGCGTTCACCTTGCCGAGGCTGCGCCGCTCAAGGACCGAGGCCATGACGAGACGGGCCGAGCCGGCGCCGATGGCGCTCGCCAGCAGCCGTTCCGTGTGGCGGATCAGGTGGAGGTCGACGCCCTCGCCGGGCGGCGGGTCGAAGTCCGCGAACGAGCGCTGCGCCCGCTCGGGGCCAAGATAGCGGCCGACGACCGCCTGCAGCTCTTCCATGGTCACCGAACCGGTGCGCAGGCCCGGAGTGAGTTGCCCCGGACGGGGGTCCGGATCCACGAAGGCGCTCGCCTGCAGCCGCTCGATCGGCCTGGGCACCGTGCGCAGGGACACGGCCACGAAGGCCACGACGTTGACCAGCAGGCTCCAGAAGGCCCCGTGGACAAACGGATCGAGGCGGATCCCGAACAGCCGCTGCGGCATCAGGATGCCGGACCCGAACAGGCCGGTTTCCATCAGGCCGGCGGAGATCCAGCCGGCATGGGCGAAGGAGGGCAGCAACAGCGTGTAGACCCACACCAGGAACCCGGCCACCAGCCCCCAGAACGCGCCGGCGGCGGTTGCTCCGCGCCAGACCAGCCCGCCGATCAGCGACGGAGCGAACTGCGCGACGGCGGCCAGGCTAAGGAGGCCGATGGACGCCAGCGGAAAGGTATCGCCGATGGCCCTGTGGTACAGGTACGCCAGCAGCATCAGCACGAGGATCGTCGCCCGGCGGATGCGCAGGATCGGGGTGCGCATGTCCGTGTCGTCGCGCAGGCGGGCGCCGCGGCGGCGCAGCAGGAGCGGCATCATCAGGTCGTTGCTGACCATGTTGCTGACCGCCACCGACGAGACGATCACCATCCCCGTCGCCGCCGACAGGCCGCCGATGAAGGCCACCACCGTCAACAGCTCCTGCCGGCCGGTCATGGGCAGGGCCAGCACGAATATGTCGGGCTTCACCGTGCCTTCCGGGAACAGCAGCAGCCCGGCGGCGGCGATGGGCACAACGAACAGCGAGATGGCGACCAGGTAGAGCGGAAAGACCCAGGTCGCCAACCGGATGTGCGTCTCGTCCCGGTTCTCCACGACCGCGATGTGGAACATCCGCGGCAGGCAAAGCACGGACAGCATGGCCAGTATGGTCGTGGTTATCCAGGTGCCGCCATCGATCCCGCTGCTGAAGAGCTGACGCAGGCCGGGTTCGTTCAGCGCGTGGTCGACGAGTTCGCCGGGCCCGCCGAACAGCCCCCAGGTGACGAAGACGCCGACGGCCAGGAACGCCACCAGCTTCATCACCGCTTCCGCGGCGATGGCCAGGACGATGCCGTCGTTGTGCTCGGTGGCGTCCACGTGGCGCGTCCCGAACAGGATGGCGAACAGGGCGAAGATCAGCGCCGCCCCCAGCGCGGTGTCGCGCCACGGCGAACCCTCCGGCGCCGCGGTCAGCATAACCACCTCCGGGTACTGGAGCAGCACCCGGAAGCTGCCGGACACCGCCTTGAGCTGGAGCGCGATGTAGGGCAGCGAACCGATCAAGGCCATCAGCGATACGGCGGCCGCAACCGGCTGGCTCTTGCCGTAGCGGGCGGCGATGAAATCGGCGATGGAGGTGATGTTCTGAGCCTTGGCGACGCGCACGATCTTGTAGAGCAGCGGCCACCCCAGCGTGAACAGAAGGATCGGCCCGACGTAGATCGGCAGGAAGCCGTACCCGGAGGAGGACGCCAGACCGACGCTGCCGTAGAACGACCACGACGTGCAGTAGACGGCGAGCGACAGCGCGTAGATCATCGGCCGCGCCACCGGCCGCCCCCGCCGGCGGGCCGCGCGGTCGCCCCACCAAGCGATGGTGAAGAGGATGCCGACATAGGCCAGCGAATAGGCCAGAATCGCCCATCCCACGATCATCGGCGAGATCCCCCGGTTGGCGTGCGATGGACGCCCGAACGCAGCGCAGATTCGCCCGAGCCTCTCCGGCTCCCCCTCCGCGCTCTCGGCCTCACCGGCAGGGCCTGCGTCGCCAGCGGCGTGGCGCTCGCCATTGTCGCCCTCCTCTCTCCCCTCGCGCTGATCGGCTTTGCTGCGAACCCGAGGCTCATCGCCAACCTCCTAATGCGGGTCGAGACGGCCACGCGAAGGCGCGATGGCGCGTGACGCCCGGACGCCGGACCCGGCGCCTCCGCCGCTCAATCGCCGTGTTCGGCCCCGTGTCCGGCCCCGTGCCCGGCCGACGTGGCACCGTTGCCGTCCCGGCGGCGCCCCGAACGGCCCCCTTCGTCGTCGTGCGAGTACCTGTCCAGGATGCCGGCGATGGTCCGGGACCGCGGCGGATGGTCGCCGGCCGGCCAGCCTTCGCGCTGGCGGGCGCGGTCGCCGTCCGTCGCCTCGGTCTGGTCATGGAACAGGACGACGCGGGTCGGGAACGGCAGGTCGATGGCAGCCTCGCCCAGGCGCTCCTTGATGGTGGCGATCGCCTCGTGGCGGACCCGCAGCACCTCGTGCTGGTGCGCATCCGTCCACCAGCGGGCGCGGACGTTCACGCTGGAACCGGCCAGTTCCATGGCCAGCGCCTCGGGCGGCGGGTCGGCGAGCACGCCGTCCACACCACGCAACGCCTCGACGATCACCGCCGCGGCGCGGCGCGCGTCGTCGCCATAGCCGATGCCGACGTCGTGCTCGCTGCGGCGGATGCCGTAGGCGGTGTTGACGGTGACGGCGTTCGTGAAGATCTCGCCATTGGGAACGAACACGCGCCGTCCGTCGTAGGTCCTGATCACCGTGGTGCGCGTCTCGATCCCCTCGACCGTTCCCTCGAAGCTCTTGAAGACGATCTGGTCGCCGATGCGGAAGGGCTGGCGCAGCAGGATCAGGATGCCGGCGAGGAAATTCTGCAGGATATCCTTGAAGGCGAAACCGATGGCGACGCTGCCGATGCCCAGCAGGCCGAGGAGATCGACCGGCTTGACCGAGGGGAACATCACCGTGACGGCCACCAGAAGGCCGAGGAACCGCAGCCCCCATTGCGCCAGCCGGCCGAGCACGAGGCCGACGTTGCGGGCCGGGTGACGGGCAACGGCACGCCGGACACCGGCGCGCATCCCCCAGCCGATCACCCAGAACAGCAGGAACACCACAAGGCCGATGGCGAACTTCGGCAGGAACGCCAGCGTCCAGTCGACGATCCCGTCGATGGAGGCCAGGGCCGCGGAGATCTCGGCGTCGACCTGTCCCGTGCCCTCGGCCATGGCCCCCTCGCGCCCGCTCGGCATGCCCCGTCAAACTCGTGCCCAGCCAAACGCATACCGGGCCAAACTCATACAGGGTCAAACTCGTGCCGGGCTTCCTGGTTCCCTCGCCGGGAACCGCCCTCGTCCAGGTGCTGCGGCTCATCGACTCAAACGAATGCAACTCAAACGAATGCCCCCGCGCGGGTGCGCGGGGGCATCCGGAAACATCGTGTCGATCAGCGCAGCGGCCGGGCGTCCACCCCCATGTCCGCCACCGACTGCGGACCGTCGTATTGCGGAAGCGCCTGGATCTGCTCCTTGGTCATATCGATGACCACACGGTCGTTGGCATGGTCGTACTGCACCTGGTTCCAGGGAACGACCCGCTCCTTGTCCCCGATGCCGAGGAAGCCACCCCACTGCACCACCAGGCCCTTGATCTGGCCCTGAGCGTCGATGATGAGGTTCTCGACCTCGCCCATCTCCTGGCCGCCCGACGAGAGGACGTCGTTGCCGATCAACTGCTCGGCCTGACCCGCCGGCATGGTCGCGCTGGTCGCCTGGGTTTCCTGCCTGACCCTCTCCTGGACCACGTTCACGTCCGGCTTACCGGGCTGGGTGACGGTTACCTCCGGCTTGGCCTGCTGCACGTTCACGTCCGGCTTCGGCTGCTGCACGGTGACCTGCGGCTTCTGCTGGTCGATGTTCACCTGCGGCGGTGGCTGCGTGACGATCACCTGCGGCGGCGGCTGCTGGACCGTGATCTGCGCGGGCTTCTGTTGCACCTTGATGTCCGCGCCTTCGCCGGGCTTCGCCTGATTCTTTTGGGTCTGACTCGGCTGGGCCTGCTGCCCCGGCTGGCCGCCCTGGTTCGGCTGCTGCGCGCCCACCGTACCCGGCAGGGACAGGAGCGCCACGGCGGTGGTCGCAAAGAGAAGGTTTCTCATCGTTTTCCTCCATGTCTGCACACGCCGGCATGCCCTCGGGAAGGGAGCCTGTATGCCGCCGGCGCTGGACTGATGCATGGCCAACATCCTCCCCGCCGGTCGGTTCCGTGTCCGGCGCGCGAGAATGCGGGCCTCGCGCACGGGGCGCCGGCCGTAAACCAAAGTCAAATTGCCGGCCCCCCAGCGGGCCGTTAGCGTTCCGGGTCCATTGCGTCCACCGCCGTCTCGATGTTCATGGCGCGCCGATGCACCATGGCGCGGATGCACCCCCGGGGGGCGACGATGATCACCAGAACGCTCTTATCAACGTGTGCCGGGCTGACGGTCATGGTCGCCGCCCAGGTCTTCCTCGGCGATGTTGCGCGCCACGATGCGCGGAACCCCGCCGTCGGCGAGGGTGTGAGCGCGCCACGCCGCGCGGCGCAGGATATGGGGCAGGATACGCAGGATACGGGCCTGTGCGGCGATCGGGCCGTGAAGGGGGGCCGGTACGTTCCTGTCCCGGCACATGAAGGCGCCCGCCCGGACGCCGATGCGCAGCAGCGCAGCAGCGCACCATGCCGCCGCGCCACGGCGACCAGACGGTCGTGGTCTTGATCGCCACCGACGGGAGCATCACCTGGGGAGCACGGCGGCCATCGCACGAGGAGCACCATGACGCACGCGATCCTCTTTGGCGAACTCTCCGGGCGTGACATCGCGGAATTCCTGAAGTCCACGCTTGGGCATGACGGAACGGTCCGTGTGCGGCCAACGCCGAGCGAAGCCGAAACGGTCATCTACCAGAGGTCGCTGGCGGATCCCTGCTACGAGATCTCGGTCGAGGCCATGGCCGACGGCGTGCCGTCGAGGGTCTACGACGGCGCCCGCACCGAGGTCCGCGTCGAAGGCAACGGCCTGGGTATCCGCGCGCTCGCAACGCTGCTGGCGGAAGAGTTCGGCGGGCTGGTGCGGACGTACGACCAGTGGACGGGATCGCCCGGAATCCGGGCCGGCCGCCTGCCGCCCAAGGCCAAGCTGTGCCTGGCCGTGCTCAACCTGTTCGGTTCCCTGAGCGGATTTCCGGCGGCGACGCAGGACCGCGCGGGGCTTGCCGCCCTTGGGGAGGCCATCGATGCGTATCTCGCCGACCGTCCGCCCGGAACACCGGTGCCACCGCAGGTGTGATGCCTGAATAGTCGGGCCGCCCGCTGTCATGCCGACGAGCCGCATGACCCGGACGCTGCGGAACAGCCCCTATTGGAGTGGCCCCTATTGGAGCGGCTGGGGCACCGGCGGCGCCAGGACCGCCGGTGCCCGTCGGCCGCGATATCAGCGGCGGTTCAACGACGTCATGCTGTCGTCGTACCGGAACTCGGGCATCGCCTTGACCTCGTCGAGCGTGATCCCCGAGAGCTGGAAGCGGTCCGAACCCGGCTGGGGCTGGAGCTTCGACGCATCGATGGCGATCTGCTTCTCGCCGATGCCAAGGAACCCGCCCCTGGCGAAGATGACCTTTTCGGCGCGGCGGCTCTGCGGATCGATGAGGACATCCTCGATCTCGCCGAGTTCCTCGCCGTTGGCGCCGATCACCGTCTTGCCGATGAACTCTTCGGCCCGGATCAGGTTCCCGCCGCTCGGCGGCTGCGTGGTGGCCTGCGCCTGCTGCTGGCGCGCGGCATCGGGCCGCGCGGCCTGCTGCGCATCGCCCGGGCGCTGTTCCGGCTGGTTCACGGTGACCTGCGCCTGATCGGGCTGCCGGATGGTGATCTCCGGCTTGCCTTGCTCCACCGTCACCTGCGGCTTCGCCTGCTCGACGGTCACGTCCGGCTTCGCCTGCTGGACCGTCACTTCCGGTTTGGGCTGCTGAATGGTGACCTGCGGCTGTGGCTGCTGGACGCTTACCTGCGGGGCGGGTTGCTGGACGCTCACCTGCGGGGCGGGCTGCTGAACGGCCACATCCGCGGCGGGCTGGCGGACCTGGATGTCGGTGCCCTGCTGATTGCTTGCCTGCTGCTGGCCGGAGCTTCCGGCGGCGGCCATCGGGATCCGCTTCGACAGGTCCTGGGCGAACGTCAGATGTTCGCGCAACGTCGGCAGCGTGTCGGTCGCGAACGTCTTCAGGTCCTGGTTCTGCCCGCTGTTCGACTGCTTCTCGAACAGGCTGATGGTCTGCTTGTGGGCGTCGATCTGGCCCTGGACGTAGGTCGACGCGAACTTTTCGCCCGACAGCCCCCGCAGCGCCTCGATCTTCTGGCGATGCTCGTTGTCGAGTTGCTGGGGCACCTGCACATTCAGCGGCTTGACGATCTTCGCCAACTGGTCGCCCGCCTTGCGATGGTCGTCGATCATCCGCTCGGAGAACTGCTGGAGCTGCTGGTTGTCTCCGGCCTTGCTCTTGGCGATCTCGCCGGCCTGGATTTCGAACTGGTTGCCGATTCCGGCCTGCTGCACGAACTGTCGGTCCTGCTCGGACAGCGACGGCTTCTGCTGCGTCTGCTGCTGCGGCGAGTTCGGGGACTGCTGGGCGAGCGACGGGCCGCCCGATGCCAGCAGTGCAACTGCGGTGGTTGCCATGAGGATTGTCCGCATTTCCAATCTCCGGAAGCTGTGCTGAGGCAAGGTGTCCGCATCGAGAAGCACGCTGCGGTGTCGCTTCGTCCCACCTGCCCTCTCCAGATCCAACCCGGCGCCGAACCTCCGGTTCCCGAGGCGTCGGCCACGCCCTGCCTTTGGCGACGCGCAGCCTGCTCCCCTGTCGGGCCGGCAAGCCGCATTCCCTGAACCGGATCCATCCATGTCTGTTGATATCTCGGTCTGTTGATATCTCGGTGCCCCTCGAACCCCTGCCCCTCGCCCCCCTGGCGAATGGCCGTGGCCAAGCCGAACGCGGCAACACGGCGGGGACCCCGAAACCAGCGAAGACAGGAGATACGGACATGCAGGTGAGACGGATCAAGGACGGGCCCGAACGGATCTACGCCGTCGTCTTCCAGACCGGCGACGATCCCATGGCGGGATTGAAGGCGGTCGCGCGCGACGAAGGGCTGCGCGGCAGCAGCCTCACGGCGATCGGCGCGTTCCGGCGCGCGGTGCTGGGCTTCTTCGAATTCGACCGCAAGGATTACCACCGCATCCCGGTCGAGGGGCAGTGCGAGGTCGTCTCGCTGATCGGCAACATCACCGAGGCGCCGGACGGGCCGGGCCTGCACCTGCACGCGGTGCTCGGCCGGCACGACGGGCAGGCGGTCGCCGGCCACCTGCTGGAGGCCGAGGTGCACCCGACGCTGGAGGTCATGCTGATCGAGAGCCCGCCCCACCTCGTCCGCCGCAAGGACGCGGCCACCGGCCTCGCCCTCCTGGCGCCGAGCACGCCGGCGGCGTAGGCCGCGGCATGAGGCGCGCGCATGTCGATGTGGCTCATGCGCGGAACCGTTCGGCGTCGGCCTTCCTGAGATCGATGCCCAGGCCGGGGCGCGTCCGGTCCGGCACCAGCGTGCCGTTCACCGGCGTGATGGCCCCGTCGAACAGCATCGCCTCGATGCGGGCATGGTCGTGGAAGTACTCGACGTTCTTCAGGGTGCGGCAGGCGCAGCCGGCCTGCGCGTGCAGCGTCGGCGCCGTGTGCGCCGACAGCGGCACGGTGAAGGCCTCGGCCAGCGCCGCCGCGGCCAGGAAGCCGGTGATGCCGCCGCAACGCGTCGCGTCGGCCTGGAGCACGTCCACCGCCCCGGCCGCCAGCATGCGGCGGAAGTAGACGGGGGTGTAGCCGTACTCGCCCGCCGCGACCATCATGCCACCGGGGCCACGGTCGCGCAGCAGCCGCAGGCCCTCCAGGTCGTCGGACGACACGGGCTCCTCGAACCACGCCACGCCGTGGCCCGCGAAGCGTTCCGCCTGTGCCAGCGCCAGCTTGCGGTCGTAGGCGCCATTGGCGTCCACGTAGAGATCGGTGCCGGGGCCGATGGCGGTGCGCGCCAGACTCACGCGCTCGCTGTCGCGCGCGGCGTCGCGGCCCACCTTCATCTTGACGGCCGGCAGCCCGTCCCGCGCCCAGCCGGCAAGCTGCGCGGCCAGCTCGCTGTCGGAATAGGAGGTGAAGCCGCCGCTGCCGTAGGCCGGCGTGCCGTCGCGGGCGCGGCCCAGCAGATCGGCGACCGGGCGGTCCAGCAGCTTGCCCTTAAGGTCCCACAACGCCACGTCCACGGCCGAGACCGCCATGGCGGCGATGCCCGGCCGGCCGAGGTTGCGCACCGCCTCGGTCATGACGGTCCAGGCGCGGTTGGTGTCCATGGCGTCGATGCCGCGCACCCGCCCGGCCAGCAGGCCGGCGATCAGGCGCGCCGTGGCGGTGTCGGCGTAGCCGTAGCCCAGCCCCTCGCGCCCGCCCGCCCCGGCGGTGACCACGACCAGCGTGGTGTGGTCCCAATCCAGGGTGCCGTCCGCCTCGGGCCGGTCGGTCGGAATGACAAAGGCTTCGACACCGATGCGGTCTATGCGCGCTTCCGGTCGCATGGCGTGCTCGCACGATGGCAGCAGATGCCCAGCCAACTCCCCTCCCGCGCCCTGGTTCCGGAAAAGGGGTCCGCAAAATTCGCGCCGAGAGGCGAACCGAAGCCGTTCCCGGCAGTTGCAGGAAAGAGCGCAGACAAGCATCAATGGGGACGACCATGGCGGCGAACGTCAGCGACTTCTTCTGGCAGCGGCTTTCCGAATGGGGCGTGCGGCGCGTCTTCGGCTATCCGGGCGACGGTATCAACGGGCTGATCGGCGCGCTCGCCCGCACGCAGGACCGCTTCGACTTCGTCCAGGTGCGCCATGAGGAGATGGCCGCCTTCATGGCGACCGCGCACGCCAAGTACACGGGCGAGCTGGGCGTGTGCCTCGCCACGTCCGGCCCGGGCGCCATCCATCTGCTGAACGGCCTGTACGACGCCAAGCTCGACCACCAGCCGGTGCTCGCCATCGTCGGCCAGCAGGCGCTGAGCGCGCTGGGCGGCCACTACCAGCAGGAGGTGGACCTCATCTCGCTGTTCAAGGACGTGGCCGGCGAGTACGTCCACATGGCCTCGACCCCCGCCCAGGTGCGCCATCTGGTCGACCGGGCGGTGCGCATCGCCAGGGCGGAGCGCACGGTCACCTGCATCATCATGCCCAACGACCTCCAGGAGATGGACGCGATGGAGACACCGCCGCGCGCCCACGGCACCATCCACTCCGGCGCCGGCTACGCCGCGCCCGTGGTCCGGCCCGCCGAAGCGGAGCTGCGCCGGGCGGCCGACGTGCTGAACGCCGGTTCCAAGGTGGCCATCCTGGTCGGCGCCGGGGCGCTGCACGCCACCGACGAAGTCATCGAAGCGGCCGACATCCTCGGCGCCGGGGTGGCCAAGGCGCTGCTCGGCAAGGCGGCGCTGCCCGACGACCTGCCCTTCGTCACCGGCTCCATCGGCTTGCTCGGCACCCGGCCCAGCTACGAAATGATGACGGGCTGCGACACGCTGCTGATGATCGGCTCCGGTTTCCCCTATTCGGAGTTCCTGCCCAAGGAAGGGCAGGCGCGCGGCGTGCAGATCGACATCGACCCCAAGATGCTCAGCATCCGCTACCCCATGGAGGTGAACCTCGTGGGCGACAGCGCCGGCACGCTGCGCGACCTCATCCCGCTGCTCAAGCGCAAGAAGGACCGCTCCTGGCGCCAGCAGATCGAGACAGGCGTGGCCGAGTGGTGGAAGGTGCTGGAGGCGCGCGCCATGAACGACGCCACCCCGCTCAACCCGCAGCGCGTGTTCTGGGAACTGTCGCCACGCCTGCCGGACGACGTGGTCATCGCCTGCGACACCGGTTCGGGCACCAACTGGTACGCCCGCGACATCAAGATCCGCCGCGGCATGAAGGCCACGCTGTGCGGCGGCCTGGCGACCATGGGGCCGGGCATGCCCTACGCCATCGCCGCCAAGTTCGCCCACCCCGACCGCCCCATCCTGGCGATCGTCGGCGACGGCGCCATGCAGATGAACGGCATGAACGGCCTGATCACCGTCGCCAAGTACTGGAAGCAGTGGGCCGACCCGCGCTTCGTCGTGCTGGTTCTGAACAACCGCGACCTCAACCAGGTGACCTGGGAGATGCGCGCCCAGGCCGGCGACCCGAAGTTCGAGGCATCGCAGCAGGTGCCGGATTTCCCCTATGCCCGCTATGCGGAGTTGCTCGGCTTCAAGGGCCTGTTCGTCGACAAGCCGGAAGACCTCGGCCGGGTGTGGGACGAGGCGCTGGCGACGCGCGGCCCGGTGCTGGTCGAGGCCTGCACGGACCCGAACGTGCCGCCGCTGCCGCCGCACATCACGCTGAAGAACGCCGCCGCGATGATGGCGACGCTGGCCAAGGGCGACCCGGAGGTCTGGGACATGCTCAAGGGCACCGCCAAGGACTTCGTGGAAAGCTATCTGCCCCAGGGCGGCGGCAAGAAAAAGTGAGGCGCATCCACGCGAAGGCGACATGACGGCAAGGGGCGCCGGCACGGTGCCGATCGTGAGGCGCCCCACTCCCGGCTGGCTGCTCGGCCCCCGCCGGCAAGCGCGTGCACCGCCGTGGTCGCTTACCGCGACGCTCGGCTGAAACCCCGGCAAGGGAGAACGCGATGACGAAGATACCCGCAATTCTCGTGCTTGGATCCAGCCTGATCCTTTCGGCCTGCGCCGAGACGAATCTCGCGCCCGGAAGCTCCGCGGCCGATCCGGTCCGAGAGGATCCCGTCGCGGTCACCGACGACCTCGGCATCATCGACGATGACATCGACTACAACAACGACATCGGATTCGACGACAACGCCGTCGGGTTCGACGATGACTACATCGGTTTCGATACCGACTTGGAATCCGGTTACGGGCCCTGACGCCGCCCGCCCCGGTGGACCTATCGGCTCGGCCGCCGGCGCGTGGAACGGTTCGGGCAACCCGTCCACCTGGTCGGCGTTGAACACCGTGTAGCCCTTGAGGAAGTGGATCTCGCGCTCCTCCTCCGCGCCGTCGGCGTCGGTGTCCGGGCGGGTGACGGTGCCGGCGTAGACGACCAGCGTGCCGTGCTCGCCGCGCCGCACCTGCCCGCCCGCGGCCTGGGCCTGCCGGTAGGTGAACCAGTAGGGCGAGGCATAGCCGCGCTCCACGGCGGTCATCCACAGCATGACGGTGTTGATGCCGCGGTAGGGCTGGCCGCCGGCACGCAGCGGCCGGGCGATGCGGCCGGCGGCATGGCCGGCGTTCCACGGCCGCATCCACGGGCGCACGCCCGTCTCCAGGTCGGCGAGGATGCGCTGGGTGACGCGGGCGTGGGCGTCGGTGCGGTCCGGTGTGGCGGTGGTCATGGTGGCCTCTCCTTCCAAGCTGCCGTGCAGCGCGTCTGCGGCTGCACGGCTGCCCGTCGGCGAGACCGGGGTACGGGGGAGGGCCCGCGGGCGGGCGGGGCCGGGCTGCGCGGCCCAAGAGGACGGGCGGCCCTGCCCCACCGTAGGCGGCGGGACCGGCGGGGCGTAGGGGCGGCCGCCCCTCGGGCCCCGCACCCGGCGGCGCCGGAGGCGCCGATCCACGGGACCGAGCCAGGGATCGTCACCGAATCCGGACGAGACGCGCGGGCGCGGCTCGGCGGCTTCGCACTTGACCGGCCTGTGCCCCTTGGACCGATGCTCCGCCATCGAAGACAAGGGCGAAGAATGCCGACGCACGTGATCAGAGCAGATATATGGATCTGCGGAGATAATTTGACGGCTCAAATGGGAATGCCGCCATTATTATTGACGATTTACCCAGGAGTCAAAGAGAACGCAAAGTACAGATGACGAAGGCGGCGTGAGGCGCCACCCCGCGGGCGACAGCGCGCACAGGGTGTTCATGCTGCCGTACGGCCTGTTCGATTTCCGCCGTACGCGCTGTTCAGTTTCGGGCTCTCCCGCAATCTCGGTGCACGACCATGACGGGTGATGGGCGGTATCTGCTCACCCGGTTGGCGGCAGCTGAGCCGTTAAGCGACGACGAAGGTTCCGTCGATCAGGTCCCGAATGGCGGTCCAGGCGGACTGGCCTTGACGGCGCGCGGTTCCGGTGACGGAGCGATAGCCGGCGTGGACGTCCGGCCCCCACTCGGAGCGGAAGCCGTTGGTGACCTTGCGGAAGATCACGGAAGGGCGGATTTCCTGCTCGCTGCCGTTGTTGGTCGGCGGCACGCGGCGGTCGGCGAGAAAGACGAAGAACTTGCCGCGCCACGCCTTGATCTGGCGCTGCTGCTCGCGACCGGCTGGATGGGCGGCGGGGACACCGAGCAGAGCATCAAGGCCCCGCTCGGCCTTGGCGGCGTAAGCGGCGAGCGTGCTGTCCTTCAGGTCCGATCTTCGTTTGCCAACCCGGATGGCCCAGCGTAGGTGATCACGGATCTTCGAGGCGAGCACCGTGTCGCCGCAGTCGATGGCGTACTGAACGTCCCGAAGAACGTGGGCCAGGCACACTTGGTGAACCCGCCCCAGCTCCTGTTGTCCGGCGTAGCGGTCCGAGATCCACACCTCCGGCTGGTGCTCGCCCAGCAGCTCGGCGGCCACCGCGCGGCCGCGGCTGGGCGCGATGGTGTGCAGCACGGCGTACTCGGAATGGAACACCCAGTGCCAGTGCGTCACGCCGTTGACGCGCGTCGTGGTCTCGTCCGAAGCGATGACCGAGGCGCCCAACAGCTTGGCCTTGATCGCCGCGCGGGCGGTGTCGAACGCCGCGCCCATGCGGCGGAACGCGTTGGCGATGGCGCCCTCGGAGATGGCCAGCCCGAACAGTTCCCTCAGCATCCGCGCCAAGCGCTTGAAGCCGACATGATGGCTGTGGTGCAGGTAGGCCAGCAGCGAGCGGATGCCCGGCCCGAACGGCGTACCCGGCGGCATGGCGGCGGGCGGCTCGGCCCGGTAACGCCGCCCGCACTGCCCACAGCGCCCGCCGAACAGCTCGACCCGCGTCACCACCGGGCGGACCTCGGGCAGGTCAATGTGGTCGTAGTGATGCCGGCAGCGCTGCCCTAACGGCGACAGCGCCACTTGGCAATGCGGGCAGCTCTCAGCCAGACGGCGCTCGGTGCGATCGGGATCAGGCGCAAGCGGGCGGGCGACGCCGGGGCGTGACGGCCGCGGCTTGCGCCGCCGCTTGGCCTTGCGGGCTTCACGTCCGGGACCATCCTGGGAGGGCGGGATGTGGGAGTTCGCTGAGGTCTTCTTCGGCTTGCCGAGCAACGCCTCCAGCTCGGCCACCCGCGCCACCAGGCGCTCGATCAGCGCCGCTTGCTCGAGGAGCAGGGCGTCCTTCTCGGCGTCGCTCAGGCGATAGCGCGGCGGAAGCGTCATCCCGCCTTTGACTCACGTTCCGCTCCACAGCGCAACGCCGAATTACCAGCCCACCTCCAATGCGCAAGCCACCCAGGCGCATCACGCGCTCAGCCAGCCCCGTGAGATGCTATGGGGCTGGCGGCGCGAAGACGGCACCATCGACGCTCGACATCCCCGGAGAGATGGAGAGCCCGATGCACAAACCTGACGATCTGAGCAAGTCGCTCGTCGCCTTCGAGCAGGAC
>DASPIO010000167.1:0-4755 GCA_035629155.1 Azospirillum sp.
CTTGCGCCACAGGGCCGCGGCGTCCTCGTCCGAGGAGTGGACGGTGACCAGCAGCTTCTCCGGGTTCAGCCCGTACTCCTTCGTGATGAGGGTCCAGGCCATCTCGATGGCGCCCTCCTTGAAGTAGTCGCCGAACGAGAAATTGCCGAGCATCTCGAAGAAGGTGTGATGGCGCGCCGTGTAGCCGACGTTGTCCAGGTCGTTGTGCTTGCCGCCCGCGCGCACGCACTTCTGCGAGGTGGTGGCGCGCTTGTAAGGCCGGGTCTCCGCGCCGGTGAAGACGTTCTTGAACTGCACCATGCCGGCGTTGGTGAACATCAGCGTCGGATCGTTGCGCGGCACGAGCGGCGACGATTCGACGATCTGGTGGTCGTTCCTGCCGAAGAAGTTCAGAAAGGTGGCGCGGATGTCGTTGGCGGTCTGCATGGGCGGTCCAAGGCTCCGGGTACGCGTCTCGGCCCGCGAGGCCGAACGGGTGCTTTTAGCGTGACTTAGGGCGCCTGTCCACCAACCGCCACCCCGGCGGCAGACGCCGGATGTGACGGGATGATACGCCGCGATACACCCCGCACGCCCCTGTCACACCGGGCACCGGGCACCAATCCGAAAGTACTGGCAATACAAAAGTCGCAATATCCCTATCCAGGCCCACCATACGCCGGCGATTGAATCAATACCAAAGTACAACGCGGCGCCACCGGCGCGAATTCCACGCGCACGCGCAGTCTTTCAAGCGACTAATACCTGAGCGACAGCGGCTTTCCGCCAAAAGTATTATTTGTCGACTCAGGCATATCCTTCGTATTAGCGCGCAGGCGCATCCAAGCGCCGAGCCCGGCAGCACGCCGGGCACGAGGGGAAGCGCGGCAAGAGAAAGGCCACATACGATGATGAATAAGCTCGGCACCACGGTGCGGAATTCCATGAAGGCCCTGCGGGCCGGCGTCGCGGCGTGCGCGTGCGCGGCGGCACTCGGCGCGGCGGCACTCTGCGCGACGGCGGCGCCGGCGCTGGCCGGCTCGGTGACGCAGCCCGGCGAGACTATCGGCCTCGCGGCCGGCGCGCCGCTGCCGGAAGGGTTCTATTTCGTCGACACCTTCGACTGGGGCAAGCGCCACGGCAACAACGGCAACCCCGACGTGACGCTGGGCGTCAACATCCCGGTGGTCGCCTGGGCCACCCCGGCCAAGGTCGCCGGTGCCCGCGTGCAGTTGCTGGCCGCCCTGCCCGCGCTGGAGGTCGGCATCGACAACAATTTCTATGACAGCGGCATGTACAACCCGTTCCTGGCCGGCCAGCTCGCCTGGGACCTGGGCAGCGGCTTCGGGCTCAGCTACCTGCTGGGCGTCTATTTCCCGGTGAAGAACGGCCTGGGCTTCGACACCACCTCGATCAACCAGCGCGTCGGCGTCAGCTACACCAACGACGGGTGGAACCTGACCGCCAACTTCATCTACGGCATCAACACCCGCAAGGCGACCAAGACGATCAACCCGAACTTCCTCAACATCGACGTGACGGCGACCAAGAGCTTCGGCAAGTGGTCGGTCGGCCCGGTGGCCTTCGCCTCGTTCGACACCAGCCGCCCGACGGCCGGCTACCAGAAGCAGAGCCAGGTGGCGCTGGGCGCCCTGGTCGGCTACAGCTTCGACCAGCTCATCCTGCAAGGCTACCTGACGCGCACCGTTGCCGAGAACAACTACGGCGGCAACGACACCCGCGCCTGGGGCCGCGTGATCCTGCCGTTCTGATCGGCAAGCGCCCTTCCGGGCGGCGCAGCGCCGTCCGCCCCGCCGGGCCATCCACCGGCGGCGCGGGCGGCGTTTTCGCGTGTACGGGCAAGACGCGAGAGGGCGCCGCCCTCCCGCACCCACCCGCCAAGGGCGGGGGCCCTTGGATCCCGGTACAGAACGTCGCATTGACGAGCAGGTCTCGTTTCTTTATTTCTGTCTTTACAGAAATCGAGGAACGCGATGCACCTGACCCCAACCATGGAGCGCTTTGTCCTGCACTGGGGCGAGATGGGCACGCGCTGGGGCGTCAACCGCTCGGTCGCGCAGATCCACGCGCTGCTCTACCTGTCGCCGAACCCGCTGCCGGCGGAGGACATAGCGGAAACGCTGTCGATGGCTCGCTCGAACGTCTCCAACAGCATTCGGGAACTGCAAAGCTACGGCCTCATCAGCGTCACCCACCGGATCGGCGACCGTCGGGACCACTTCCAGGCCGAAACGGACCCGTGGGAGATCCTATTGCGCATCGCCGAGGAGCGGAAGAAGCGTGAGATCGACCCGGCACTGACCATGCTGCGCCAGTGCGCCATCGAGGCGGAGGAGCAACCCGGCACCGATCCCTACGTGAAGGAGCGGATCACCAGGATGCTAGGGTTCGTCGAATCGCTGACCGGCTGGTACGATCAGGTCAAGCGCCTGCCTCGGCCCGCAATGGTTGCCATCGTCAACGCTGGGGCCAGGATCGTCGCATTTCTCAAGAAGTAGGGTGACGGCCGCCGCAGCGGCCGAAACGCACCCGGATATTTCTTTCTATGCAGAATTTTCCGAATACAAAGGAGACCCTCATGCGGCCGGCAAGCGTCGTTCTGGTGATGGGTGCGTCGGGTTTCATTGGGAGACGGGTCGTCCACCGCCTGGAGCGGGCCGGCACGCGCGTGGTGTGCGCCGGCCGCGACGAGGCGGGATTGCGCCGCTGCTTCCCCGGCCGGACCACTGCCACGGATTGGAAGACCGCGCTGGCGAACGTGGACGCCGTGGTCTACGCCGCCGGCACCATTGAGCGCGGTCCCGGGATGTGGGACGTGCACCGGAACACCCCCACCGCTCTGTTTGCGGCGGCGCGGCGGCAGGGGATCCCCCGGCTGATCCACCTGTCCGCCCTCGGCGCGGCGCCGGATGCCGACACCGAGTTCCTGCGCAGCAAGGGCCAGGGGGATGCGGCGCTGCTCGCCGACCGGCCGCCGGGTTGGACGGTGCTGCGTCCGTCACTGGTGTACGGACGCGGCGGGACCAGCGCGGCGCTGTTCGCCACGCTGGCCGCCCTGCCCCTGCGCCCCAGTGTGCAGAGCGGACCGTTGCGGCCGATCCATGTTGACGATCTGGCCGCCGCGGCGGCCGCCCTGCTCACCACCCCGGCCCCGCTGCCGCCGGTGGTCGACGCCGTCGGGCCGGAGGAGGTGACCGCCGAGGCTTTCATCGCCCGGCACCGCGACTGGTTGGGCCTGCCACCGGCGCGCACGCTGCCTCTGCCGCTCGCCGCCATGCAGGCCGGCGCGGCGCTGGCGGAGGCGTTTGGCGCGCACCTCGTCAGCCGGGAGGCGATGCGCATGCTGGCGCGCGGCGCTGCCACCGACCCGGTCGGCTTCACGGCGACGACCGGCGTCGTTCCAGTGGGCATCGCCGCCGGGCTGGCGCGCGAACCGGCGCTGGAAGCCGACCGCTGGGCGGCACGGCTGCGGCCAGTGCGGCTGCCGCTGCGACTCAGCCTCGCGTTCCTGTGGATCGCCACCGGATTGGTGTCGCTGGGGATTTATCCGGTCGCCGACAGCTTGGACCTGCTCGCCGGCGTCGGCCTGCGCGACGGGCCGGCGCTGACTGCACTGTACGGCGCCGCCGGCTGGGATCTGGCGCTCGGCACAGCACTGGCGGCCGGCGTGCGCCCACACCTCGTCGGTGCGCTGCAGATCGGCACCATCCTGACCTTCACGGTGATCCTCAGCCTGTTCCTGCCGGGCTTCTGGGTCCACCCGTTCGGACCGCTCACCAAAAACGTGCCGGTCATCGCCGCCACCCTGGCGATGATGGCGCTGGAGGACTGACGAACATGGACACGTATCTCTGGGTGAAATACGCCCACATCCTGGGCGCGGTGCTGATCTTCGGCACCGGACTCGGCACGGCCTTCCAGATGTTTGCCGCGCACCTGCGCGGCGACGTGCGCGGCATCGCCGTGGTCGCCCGCAACGTGGTGCTGGCCGACTGGCTGTTCACCACGCCGTCGGTGATCCTGCAGCCGATCACCGGGGTAACGCTGGCCCTGCTCGCCGGCTTTCCGCTCACCAGCGGGTGGATCGTCGTATCGTTCGCCTTGTACGCGTTGGCCGGTGCCTGCTGGCTGCCTGTGGTGTGGCTGCAACTGCGCATGGCTCGGCTCGCCCACACGGCCGCTGACCAAGGAACGCCGTTGCCGCCCGCCTACCACCGCATGGCGCGCTGGTGGTTCGTGCTGGGATGGCCAGCCTTCGGGGCGCTGCTGGTCGTCTTCCACCTGATGCTGTTCAAGCCTGAGGTGTGGTGACCTCCAAGAGCGCCTATTGCTGGAATCCAAGGGCCCGCGGCCCTTGGCGGGTGGGTGCGGGAGGGCGGAGCCCTCCCGCGAAGCACTTGCCCCCACCCGGCCTTCTTTCGCGGCCTTGCCGCGAATGCCTTCGGCACCGGTTCCAAGCCCCCGCTGCGCAGGGGAGGGTTAAAAAATCACTCCGGGGTCGCGGCGTCAGCGTCCGACTCAGGCGTGCCCATCATGGCGTCGGCGACGAGGCCCGCGTTGGAGCGGATCTTGTCCTCGATGGATTTCGCCATGTCGGGGTTGTTGCGCAGATAGGTCTTGGCGTTCTCGCGGCCCTGGCCGATGCGGGTGCCGTCGTAGCTGAACCACGCGCCCGACTTCTCCACCACGCCGGCCTGGATGCCGAGGTCGAGCAGCTCGCCCACCTTCGACACGCCCTCGCCGTACATGATGTCG
>DASPIO010000168.1:0-6129 GCA_035629155.1 Azospirillum sp.
CCGCTGCGCCAGGTGTACTGCTCGCGGTCGAAGCGCATCAGGCTGCCGACGAAGAAGACCGTCAGCGCCACGTAGGGCAGGTAGCCGAACAGGAACTGGAATGCGTGGGACATGGTGAATTCTCCGGATCCAAGCACTCGGCGCACTCAGGCGGCGCGGTGCGCGGGTTTGGAAGCCATCGGGCAGGAGGTCAGCGCGTCGCCGGGGCCGAAGGTGACGGGGGCGTCCTCCCAGACCTTGTCCAGTTCCTCCAGGCTGTCGGCGTCCTTGGGCGTGGCCGCCAGGATGGCCTCCACCTCCGCGGCGTCGGCCGCTTTGCTGGACAAGTGGACGAGGGACTGGAGCACGGCGGCGTAGGGCGTCTCCCGCTCGGTCAGGCGGCGGCTGAGGGCCGCCAGAACCGAGACGGCGTCGGCGATCACCCGGCGGGCCACCGCGTCGTCGACCAGCGACAGGAACTCGCAGAGCAGCGGCAGATAGTCCGGCAGCTCGCGGGCGGCCATGTCGAAGCCGTGGAAGCGGTACAGCTCCACCAGCGTCGCCATGGCGGTGCCGCGCTCCCTGCCCTCCCCGTGCACGTGCTCGTAGAGGTGCAGGGACAGCGTGCGGGAGCGGTCGAACAGGGAGACGTAGCGCTCCTGCGCGTCGATCAGGTCGGCCGCCTTCAGGTCGTCGGCGAGGGCCTGCAACCCGGCGAGGTGGGCTGCGTCGAGCAGCCCGTCGGCGCGCAGCACGGCCATCACCTCGTCCAGGCCGGCGACCAGATCCTCCTCCGGGTAGGTGAGGAGGGCACCCAATGCCTTGTAGGTCAGCATCACTTGGCCTCCTCAAGGGACTTGGTGCGGGGCTTGCGCGTGCCGAACAGGTTGCCTTCCGAATAGCCGTCGGAGCAGCCGTTGCCGAAGCTGAAGCCGCACGAACCGCGCAGGTCGAAGGTGTTCTCGGCGTACTCGCGGTGGGTCGTCGGGATGACGAAGCGGTCCTCGTAGTTGGCGATGGCGAGGATGTTGTACATCTCCTCCACCTGGTTCGCCGTCAGGCCGACCTGGCGCAGCACGTCCTTGTTCAGCTTGCCCTCGACCGAGCGGCCGCGCTGGTAGATGCGCAGCGCGTACATGCGGTTCAGCGCCTGGATCACCGGCTCCTCGTCACCGGCGGTCAGCAGGTTGGCGAGGTACTTGACGGGGATGCGCAAGCTGCGGATGTCCGGCAGGCCGTCGACGAAGCCGATGTGGCCCTTCTCCGCCGCACCCTGAATGGGGCTGAGCGCCGGGATGTACCAGACCATCGGCAGCGTGCGGTATTCGGGGTGCAGCGGGAAGGCGATCTTCCATTCCATCGCCATCTTGTAGACGGGCGAGTTGCGCGCCGCCTCCAGCCACGCCTCCGGCACGCCGTCGCGCCGGGCCTGCTCGATCACCGCCGGGTCCTTGGGATCGAGGAAGAGGTCGAGCTGCTTCTGATACAGCTCGTTGTCGCCGATGGCGGACGCCGCCTCCTCGATCCGGTCGGCGTCGTAGAGCAGGACGCCGAGGTAACGGATGCGGCCGACGCACGTCTCCGAGCACACGGTGGGCTGGCCCACCTCGATGCGCGGGAAGCAGAAGGTGCACTTCTCCGCCTTACCCGACTGCCAATTGTAGTAGATCTTCTTGTAGGGGCAGGCCGAGACGCACATGCGCCAGCCCCGGCACTTGTCCTGGTCGATGAGGACGATGCCGTCCTCTTCGCGCTTGTAGATGGAGCCCGACGGGCAGGAGGCCACGCACGCCGGATTGAGGCAATGCTCGCACAGGCGCGGCAGGTACATCATGAAGGTGTTTTCAAAGTGCCCGTAGATCTCCTTCTGGATGCCGTCGAAGTTCTTGTCCTTCGAGCGCTTGGAGAACTCGCCGCCGAGGATCTCCTCCCAGTTCGGGCCCCAATGGATCTTCTCCATCTTCTCGCCGGTGATCAGCGAGACGGGGCGCGCCGTGGGCATGGTCTTGCTTTCGGGCGCGGTCTGCAGGTTCTGGTAGTCGAAGGTGAAGGGCTCGTAATAGTCGTCGATCTCCGGCAGGTCGGGGTTGGCGAAGATCTTCGCCAGCACCCGCCATTTGGAGCCGATGCGCGGCTGCAGCTTGCCACCGGCGGTGCGGACCCAGCCGCCGTTCCAGCGGTCCTGGTTCTCCCACTCCTTGGGATAGCCGATGCCGGGCTTGGTCTCGACGTTGTTGAACCAGGCGTATTCGACGCCTTCGCGGCTGGTCCAGACGTTCTTGCAGGTCACCGAACAGGTGTGGCAGCCGATGCACTTGTCCAGGTTCAGGACCATCGCGATCTGAGCGCGGATCTTCATATCTCTGTACTCCTCACATGGAATCCGGCTGATGGTGGCTGTCGTTGGGTTTTCGCTGACGCTCAACCCAACCTACCGGGGCGTTTCGGGTAGGTTGGGTTGAGGCGGAGCCGAAAACCCAACGGCCGTTACTCGGCTGCCTGGACCACCGGTGCCGGGTCTTCCATCCAGTCGACCTTGTTCATCTTGCGGATGATGACGAACTCGTCGCGGTTGGCGCCGACGGTGCCGTAGTAGTTGAAGCCGTAGGACTGCTGGGCGTAGCCGCCGATCATGTGCGTCGGCTTGGTGACGGTGCGCGTCACCGAGTTGTGGATGCCGCCGCGCTGGCCGGAGGTCTCGGCCCCCGGCACGTTCACGATCTTCTCCTGCGCGTGGTACATCAGGCACATGCCGCTGGGCACGCGCTGGCTGACCACGGCGCGGGCCGCGATGGCGCCGTTCAGGTTGTAGGCCTCGATCCAGTCGTTGTCCTCGATGCCGGCCTTCTTGGCGTCCACCTCGCCGATCCAGATGATGGGCCCGCCGCGTGACAACGTGAGCATCAGCAGGTTGTCGGTGTAGGTGGAGTGGATGCCCCACTTCTGGTGCGGGGTGATCCAGTTCAGCACGAGCTGCGGGTTGCCGTTCGACTTCTCCTCGATCACGGCCTTGACCGTCTTCAGGTCCACGGGGGGCTTGTAGACGCAGAGCTGCTCGCCGAACGCGCGCATCCAGGGGTGGTCCTGGTAGAGCTGCTGGCGGCCGGTGAGCGTGCGCCAGGGGATCAGCTCGTGCACGTTGGTGTAGCCGGCGTTGTAGCAGACCTTCTCGCTCTCCAGGCCGGACCACGTGGGCGAGGAGATGATCTTGCGCGGCTGGGAGACGATGTCGCGGAAGCGGATCTTGTCGTCCTCACGCGGGATGGCGAGGTGGGTGTGGTCGATGCCGGTGGTCTGGGACAGGCTGTCCCACGCCTTCACTGCCACGTGGCCGTTGGTTTCCGGCGCCAGGGTGAGGATGACCTCGCACGCCTGGATGTCGGTCTCGATCTTCGCCAGGCCCTGCGTGGGGCCTTCCTCGGTGACGGTGCCGTTGAGTTCCTTCAGGAACTCGACCTCGTCGCCGGTCTTCCAGGCCATGCCCTTGCCGCCGTTGCCGAGCGTCTCCATCAGCGGCCCGAGGGAGGTGAAGCGCTTGTACAGGTTGGGGTAGTCGCGCTCGACCACCACCATGCCCGGCGCCGTCTTGCCGGGGATCAGGTCGCATTCGCCCTTGCGCCAGTCCTTGACGTCCAGCGCCTGACCCAGCTCGTTCGCCGTGTCGTGCTGGAGCGGGACGAGAACAAGGTCCTTCTCCACGCCCAGGTGGCCGGGGGCGAGGTCCGAGACCTTCTTCGCGATGCCCTTGAAGATCTCCCAGTCCGAACGCGCCTCCCACGCCGGGTCCACGGCCGCCGTCAGCGGGTGGATGAACGGGTGCATGTCGGAGGTGTTGAGGTCGTTCTTCTCGTACCAGGTGGCGGTGGGCAGCACGATGTCGGAGTAGACGCAGGTCGTCGACATGCGGAAATCGATGGTGACCAGCAGGTCCAGCTTCCCCTCGGGGCCCTTCTGATGCCAGACGACTTCCTCGGGCTTCGGCTCGTTCAGGGCGCCGATGTCGCCGCCCATGACGGCGTTCTGCGTGCCCAGCAGGTGCTTCAGGAAATACTCGTGCCCCTTGCCGGACGAGCCCAGCAGGTTGGAGCGCCAGACGAACAGGTTGCGCGGGAAGTTCTTGGGATCGTCCGGGTCCTCGCAGCTCATGCGCATGGCGCCGGACTTCAGCAGCTCGATCGCGTAGTCCTTGGCGTCCTTGCCGACGGCGGCGGCGGCCCTGGTCAGCTCCAGCGGGTTCATCTCAAGCTGCGGCGAGGAGGGCAGCCAGCCCATGCGCTCCGCCCGGACGTTGAAGTCGATCAGGCTGCCGGTCACCGTCACGTCGGTGGTCGGCGACAGGATCTCGTCCAGCGTCAGCTTCTCGTACCGCCACTGGTCGGTGTGCGCGTACCAGTAGGAGGTGGAGTTCATCTGCCGCGGCGGGCGCCCCCAGTCGAGCGCGAAGGCCAGCGCCGTCCAGCCCGGTTGCGGGCGCAGCTTCTCCTGGCCCACGTAGTGCGCCCAGCCGCCACCCTCCTGGCCGATGCAGCCGCACATCACCAGCATGTTGATGATGCCGCGGTAGTTCATGTCCATGTGGTACCAGTGGTTCATGGCGGCGCCGATGATCACCATCGACTTGCCATGCGTGAGGTGCGCGTTCTCGGCGAACTCACGGGCCGTGGTGATGGTCTGCGCGCGCGGCACGCCGGTCACCCGCTCGGCCCAGGCGGGGGTGTAGGGCGCGTCGTCGTCGAAGTCCTTCGCCACGTTGCCGCCGCCCAGGCCCCGGTCGATGCCGTAGTTGGCGATGAACAGGTCGTAGACGTTGGCGACCAGCGCCTCCCCGTCCTTCAACGCCACCTTCTTCACCGGCACGTTGCGGACCTGCACCTTATCGTGATCGGTGCCGCGGAAGTGCTCGCTCACCCGGCCGCCGAAGTAGGGGAAGGCCACGCCCGCCACGTCGTCGCGCGCGTCGATGAGGGAGAGCTTGAGCGGCAGCTTGGAGCCCGTGTCGTCCTCGTCCTTCAGGTTCCACTTGCCCTTCTCGCCCCAGCGGAAGCCGATGGAGCCGTGCGGGACGACGATTTTGCCGGTCGCCTCGTCGATGGCGACGGTCTTCCAGTCCGGGTTGTTGGTCTGGCCCAGGTCGCCCGCGAAGTCGGAGGCGCGCAGCATCCGCTCCGGCACGTAGTGGTCGCCCTGTTTGACGAGGCGGACCAGGAACGGCATGTCGGTGTAGCGGCGGCAGTAGTCCTCGAAATACGCGCTCCGGTCCGCGAGGTGCCATTCCTTGAGGATGACGTGGCCGATGGCCAGCGCCAGCGCGGCGTCGGTGCCCTGCTGCGGGTGCAGCCAGAGGTCGGCGAACTTGGAGGCTTCGGAATAGTCGGGGGTGACCACCACGGTCTTGGTGCCGTTGTAGCGCGCCTCCGACATGAAGTGGGCATCCGGCGTGCGCGTCTGCGGCACGTTGGAGCCCCACATCATCAGGAACTTGGCGTTGTACCAGTCGGCCGATTCCGGCACGTCGGTCTGCTCGCCCCAGGTCTGCGGGCTCGAGGGCGGCAGGTCGCAGTACCAGTCGTAGAAGCTCATGCACGTGCCGCCCAGGAGCGACAGGTAGCGCGAGCCGGCGGCGTAGCTGACCATCGACATGGCCGGGATCGGCGAGAAGCCGGCGACGCGGTCCGGCCCCCAGGTCTTGGAGGTGTAGAGGTTGGCCGCCGCGATCAGCTCCAGCGCCTCCTCCCACGTGGTGCGCACGAAGCCGCCGCGACCGCGGAACGACTTGTAGTCGGCGCTGGCGGCCGGATCCTCGACGATGAACTTCCACGCCTGCACCGGATCCTTGTGCGTGCGCCGGGCAAGCCGCCACTGGCGCAGCAGGCGCGAGCGCATCAGCGGGTACTTCACCCGGTTCGCCGAATACAGGTACCAGGAGTAGCTGGCGCCGCGCTGGCAGCCGCGCGGCTCATGGTTCGGCAGGCCGGCGCGGGTGCGGGGATAGTCGGTCTGCTGCGTTTCCCAGGTGACGATGCCGCCCTTGACGTAGATCTTCCAGGAGCAGGACCCCGTGCAGTTCGCCCCGTGCGTGGAGCGCACGATCTTGTCGTGCCGCCAGCGGTTCCGGTACGCCTCCTCCCAGGAGCGGTCCTCCTGCGTGAC
>DASPIO010000169.1:0-24068 GCA_035629155.1 Azospirillum sp.
GACGAAGCGCACGCGGCCCGCCGCCATGTCCGCCAGCCCGCCGAACGGGTCGTAGACGAGGCCGTCCGGCGTGCAGGACAGCGCGTTCATGGTGAAGTCGCGGCGCGCCGCGTCCTCCTTCCAGTCGTCGGTGAACTCCACGCGCGCGTGCCGGCCGAAGGACTCGACGTCGCGGCGCAACGTGGTGATCTCGTAGTGCTTCCGGTCGACGACTGCCGTGACCGTGCCATGCGCGATGCCGGTGGGGATGGCGCGCACGCCGCCGTCCTCCAGCATGCGCATCACGGCGTCGGGCGGCGCGTGGGTGGCGATGTCGATGTCCTTGACCGGCCGGCCCAGCCAGGAATCGCGCACGCAGCCGCCGACGAAGCGCGCGTCCGCCCCGCCGCGCTCAAGCGCGGTCAGCACCGCGCGGGTTTCCGGCGCGATCATCCAGGGCTGGGGCGACAGGCGGCCGGCGGGAGACTGCATGGAAAGAGGAATACCCCGCCCGCCGTTCAGTTTCCAGTTGCCGGACGCGTGATGCCCTCGATCAGGCGGCCGTTCTCCATGTGGGCGGGCACGTACACCCCGCCCGGCTTGTCGCCGCCGGTCAGCGCGAGAGCGCCCAGCGTCAGCCCCACCAGCACCACGCCGCCGCCCACCAGCCACGGCCACGGCGCCTCCACCCACCACGGTACCGGCCCGCCCTCCTGCGCGGCGCGGGCGCGCCGGGCCTCGACGGTGGTGACGTACAGCAGGTAGACGACTGTCGGCAGGACCAGCGGCAGGACGATGGTCAGGAGGATCCTCAGCACGTTCCGCTCATGTTGCTTCGCGCAGCACGTCGCGCAGGTTCACCAGCATGCCCGCCGTCGCCCCCCAGATGTACCGGTGCTCGTAGGGGAAAACGTAGAAGTACCGCTCCTTGCCCAGGAACGGACGGCTGTGCCGCTGCGGGTTGGCGGGGTCGAGGATGAAGGACAGCGGCACCTCGAACACCTCCTGCACCTCGGTGGGATCCGGATCCAGTTCGAACGGCGGGCGCACGAGGCCGACCACCGGCGTCACCCGGAACCCGGTGCGCGTGACGTAGGTGTCGAGCTGGCCGAGGAGTTCGATGCGCTCGCGCGGCAGGCCGATCTCCTCCTCCGTCTCGCGCAGCGCGGTGTCCTCGGGCGCGGCGTCCGTGGGCTCGCGCCGGCCGCCGGGGAAGCTGATCTGCCCGGCGTGCGCCGACAGGTGCGCGGTGCGCTGGGTGAAGATCACCGTCAGCTCCTCCGGCCGGTCGACCAGCGGCACCAGCACGGCGGCCTCGCGCAGGCTCTTCGGCAGGCCGGCTTCGTAATAATCGGGGTTCAGATCGTGGTCGCCGCGCACCTTCTCCCGGCGCAGGCCGGCGGCGGCGCTGCCCGGAAAGCGCTTGCGAATATCGTCCAGGGTCATTCGCCAGGCAACCTGCCCAGCACGAAGTAGGCCCCCTTGCTCCATAGTCCGACTTCCGCCTCCCCGGTTTGGCCGCCGTCCTCATTTTCGCAAGCAGGGACGGCACGTTCGACCATGTCGTAGAATACAGAACGCGCGATTCGTGCCTCCAGCCCGCTTCTTATGTCGATGTACGGGGACGGCTCGCCCGTCTCGCTGTCATGGACGACCCGGATCGGGTGGTCCGGCCCCGCTTCCACCCATTCGTCTAAATTTGTACGGAAGGACAGAACCTGATCCTTGCCGCTTCCGCTTGCCGTCATCTCCACGGCGACGAAGGGGACATCCTCCACGACTATGCGCCCGCGTTCGACGGGGGTGATCAGCCAATAATCTCCTGCGTCATCCCGCCGCAGCACCGTGGCGAACAGCTTCGCCAGCTCGATGCGGCGGATGGGTTCGCCATCATGGAACCAGGTGCCGTCGCGCGCAATGCGTATGCCGAACGATTTCTCCTCCGGCAGGCGGCCTAGTCCGTCCGCCGACGCCACATCATGCGGCAGGGACCGCTTGCCTTCTTCGCCTTCGCCGCCGACCTTGTTCATAGCGTTTTCCAACCGACGTCCCTTCAGACCAGCATCCGACAAAATCACTCAGGCAACGCAATTTCGCCATACTCGTCACATAGGTCCCCAAGCACGGGATTTGAACTGGGAGACTCACGCCTTGAGCGCCACCGACGCGACCCGTCCGGCCCCGATGCCTGAAAAGATGCCTGAAAACCCGCACCAGCTCCTGGCCGAGGTCGAAACCCTGGGCGGCCGGCTGGCGCTTGTGCGCGACCGCATCGGCCGCATCATCTTCGGCCAGCAGGACGTCGTCGACCTGACGCTCGTCACGCTGCTGGCCGGCGGCCACGTGCTGCTGATCGGTGTCCCCGGCCTCGCCAAGACGCGACTGGTGGAAACCCTGGGCACCGTGCTCGGCCTCGCCGAGAAGCGCATCCAGTGCACGCCCGACCTGATGCCGGCCGACATCCTGGGCTCCGAGGTGCTGGAGGAGAGCGAGGGGGGCCGCCGTTCCTTCCGCTTCATCCCTGGCCCGGTGTTCTCCCAGCTCCTGATGGCGGACGAGATCAACCGTGCCAGCCCGCGCACGCAGTCGGCCCTGTTGCAGGCGATGCAGGAGCACCGCGTGTCGGTCGCCGGCCACTACCACCCGCTGCCGGCACCCTTCCACGTGCTCGCCACCCAGAACCCGCTGGAGCAGGAGGGCACCTACCCGTTGCCTGAGGCGCAGCTCGACCGTTTCCTCATGCAGGTCGACGTCACCTACCCCGACCGCGACGCCGAGCGGCGCATGGTGATCGCCACCACCGGCGCCAGCGCCGAACAGGCGGTGGCCGTGCTGTCCCCCGCCGACCTGCTGGCGGCCCAGCACCTCGTGCGCCGCATTCCCATCGGCGAGAGCGTGGTGGAGGGCATCCTCGACCTCGTGCGCAGCGGCCGCCCGGAATCCTCCGACGTGCCGGAGGTGCGCAACCACGTGGCCTGGGGTCCGGGGCCCCGCGCCAGCCAGGCGCTGATGCTGGCGGCCCGCGCCCGCGCGGTGCTGGACGGCCGTCTGTCGCCGTCGCTGGACGACGTGGTGGCGCTGGCCAAGCCGATCCTGCGCCACCGCATGGCGCTGAACTTCGCCGCGCGCGCCGATGGGGTCACCCTCGACGATGTGATCGACCGCCTTTGCGCGCCGCTGCTGTGAGACTTGCCTGATGGCCGCGCGCACCACCCTCGGCACGGACACCCTGCGCGCGCAGCAGCGCGCCGAGACGCTGGCCGCGCGCCTGCCGCCGCTGCTGGTGGCGGCCGAGCGGGTGGCTTCCACCGTGGCGCAGGGCGTGCACGGCCGCCGCCGCGTCGGCCTGGGCGAGACGTTCTGGCAGTTCCGCCGCTACCAGCCGGGCGACGCCCCCTCGATGATCGATTGGCGGCAGTCCGGCAAGACGCAGCCGGTCTTCGTGCGCGAGAACGAGTGGGAAGCGGCGCAGAGTGTGTGGCTGTGGCGCGACCGCTCGTCGTCCATGGACTACCGCTCGGTGCCCGAGCTGCCGACGAAGCGCGACCGCGCCGACCTGCTGCTGCTGGCGCTCACCGTGCTGCTGATCCGCGGCGGCGAGCGGGTGGCGCTGCTGAACTCCGGCGTGCGGCCGGACCACGGCAAGAACGCGCTGAACCGCGTCGCCACGCTGATGACCGACCCGCGTGCGACTCCTGTGGGCGACGGCCTGCCGCGCGTCGAGCCACTGCCGCGTCACGCGCAGGTGGTGCTGTTCGGCGATCTGCTGTCACCGCTGCCGGAAATCCACGCCACCGTCGCCGGCCTGACCGGCCGCGGCGTGCGCGGCCATCTGCTCCAGGTGCTCGACCCCGCCGAGGAGACGCTGCCTTTCGACGGCCGTGTCGAGTTCGAGGGGATGGAGGGCGAGGACGAGTTGCTGGTGCCGCGCGTCGAGGCGGTGCGCACGGCGTACCTCGAACGGTTGCGCGCGCACCAGGATGGCTTGGCCGCGCTGGCGCGCGCCGCCGGTTGGACCTTCGCCGTGCACCGCACCGACCGCCCGCCGCAGACGGCGCTGCTGTCGCTGTGGGGTGCGCTGGCGCAGGAGACGGTTTGAATGAACCCGCCGAGGACGCATGTCTAGTGCCGTCATTCCCGCGAATGCGGGAATCCTGCCGGGACAGGCGCTTTGGCCGGAAGCCTGGATCCCCGCCTCCGCGGGGATGACGGATAGGTCAGTGGAAGTACGGTAGCGCATGCTGGGATTCGGCTCTTTCGCCTTCGCCGCGCCTTGGGCGCTTGCCGCGCTGGTCGTGCTGCCGGTGCTGTGGTGGCTGTTGCGCATCACTCCGCCGGCCCCGCGCATCGTGCGCTTCCCGGCGATCCGCCTGCTGCGCGACCTCGCGGCGCGCGAGGAGACGCCGGCGCGCACGCCGCTCTGGCTGCTCATCCTACGCATCATCATCGCGGCGCTGGTCATTCTGGCGCTGGCCGGGCCGCTGCTGAATCCGCGCGCCGCATTGCCGGGCGGCGGGCCGCTGCTGCTGGTCGTCGACAACGGCTGGGCCGCCGCGCGCGACTGGCCGTCGCGCCGCCGCATGATGGAGGAGCTGGTGGGCCAGGCCGACCGGCAATCGCGCCCGGTGATCGTGCTCGCCACCGCCGCGCCGGCCAACGGCGACAAGATCGCCGCCTCCCCGCCCCTGCCGGCGGCGGAGGCGCGCCGCATCGTGCAGGCGTTGGAGCCGCAGCCCTGGCCGACCGATCGCGCCGCCGCGCTTGAGGCGCTGAAGGGCCTGTCGGTGAACGGCACGACGCACGCCGTGTGGCTGTCCGATGGCGTCGGCGACGCCAACGTCCGCCCGCTCGCCACCGCGTTGCAGCGCCTGGGCTCGGTCGAGGTGCTGGACGATGCCGCCGAACGCCCGCCGCACCTGCTGCTGCCCCCCGCCACCGAGGGCACGGTGCTGGCCGCCCGCATCGTCCGCGCCGATCCCACCCGGCCGGAGCCGGTGACCGTGCGCCTCTCCGCCGCCGACGGGCGCCTGCTGACGCGCGAGACCGTGGCCTTCGACGCCGGCCAGCCGGCCCGCGAGGTGCGCCTGGACGTGCCGGTCGAGTTGCGCAACGAGGCCGCCAGCCTGCGCATTGAGAACGAGACGACCGCCGCCGCCACCGTCCTGCTGGACGAGCGCTGGCGTCGGCGGCCCGTCGGCCTCGTCTCCGGCCGGCCCGAGGGCGAGAACCAGCCGCTGCTCTCCGACCTGCACTACCTCGCCCGCGCGCTGGAGCCCTACAACGAGGTGCGGCGCGGCGAGACCATGGACTTGCTGAAGCGCGACCTCGCCGTGCTGATCCTGTCCGACGTCGGCTCGCTGACCGGGCAGGAGGCCGGCACCATCGAGGATTGGGTGAAGAAGGGCGGCGTGCTGGTGCGCTTCGCCGGGCCGCGTCTGGCGCAGAACGCCGACACGCTGGTCCCCACCCGCCTGCGCCTGGGCGACCGCGCGCTGGGCGGTGCGCTGTCGTGGTCGGAGCCCATGCGCCTCCAGCCGTTCGACGGCAAGAGCCCGTTCGCCGGCCTGCGCATCCCCGACGACGTGCTGGTCAACCGGCAGGTGCTGGCCGAACCCTCCCTCGACCTCGCCGATCGCACCTGGGCCCGGCTGGCCGACGGCACGCCGCTGGTCACGGCGGAAAAGCGCGGCGGCGGCTGGGTCGTGCTGATGCACACCACCGCCAACCCGGACTGGTCGAACCTCGCGCTCTCCGGTCTGTTCGTCGATATGCTGCGCCGCGTCGTGGCGCTCAGTGAAGGTGTGGCCGGCCCGACGCGCGCCGCCTCGCTCGACCCGCTGCAGGTGCTGGACGGTCTCGGCCGGCTGGTTCCGCCGCCGCCCACCGCCTTCCCGCTGGCTGCCGATGCCTTCAGCGCCGAGGCCATCGGGCCGCGCCACCCGCCCGGCTTCTACGGCACGGAGGACGCGCGGCGGGCGCTGAACCTCACCACGCTGGTCACCAGGGTGGAGCCGCTGGGCACGATGCCGCCCGGCGTGGCGCGCGCCGGCTACGGCGAGCGGGGCGAGGTGGCGCTGAAGCCGCCGCTGCTCGCCATCGCGCTGGCGCTCGCCGTGCTCGACCTGCTGATCGCGCTGGCTCTGCGCGGCCTGCTCGGCCGCTGGGCGCGCCCGCGCCGCGCCACGGCGAGCGCGGCGGCGCTGCTGATCGTGCTGGCGCCGTTCTCGGCCCCCCGCGCCGCCGACGACACGCAGGCCGTCAAGGTCACCGCCGAAACCTACCTCGCCCACGTCATGACCGGCGACCCCTCGGTCGACGCCACGGCGCGCGCCGGGCTGGAAGGGCTGGTCGAGGTGCTGAACCGCCGCACCGCCGTGGAGGCGGCCGGCACCCAGGCGGTGGACGTGGAGGCGGACGAGTTGGCCTTCTTCCCCCTGCTCTACTGGCCGGTCACCACCACGCAGCGCCCACTGTCCGATCAGGCGCGCACGCGGGTCAACGAGTACCTGCGCAACGGCGGCACCATCCTGTTCGACACCCGCGATCAGGCGGCCTCGCTGATGCCCGGCGCCGGCCCCGGGAGCATGGCGTTGCAGACGCTGGTGGCCGGGCTGGACGTTCCGGCGCTGGCGCCGGTGCCGCCCGACCACGTGCTGACCAAGTCCTTTTACCTGCTCCAGGACTTCCCCGGCCGTTATGCCGGCGGCGAGGTGTGGGTGGAGGCGCGCGAGGGCAAGGCCAACGACGGCGTGTCCTCCATCATCGTCGGCGCCAACGACTGGGCCTCGGCCTGGGCCATCGACCCGCGCACCAACCAGCACATGTACGCCGTGGTGCCCGGCGGCGAGCGCCAGCGCGAGATGGCCTTCCGCGTCGGCGTCAACGTCGTGATGTACGCGCTGACCGGCAACTACAAGGCCGACCAGGTGCACGTGCCCGCCATCCTTGAGAGGCTTGGTCAATGATGGACGGCATGTCGATCGCTCTCGCCCCGCTGCTCCCCTGGAGCGTGCTGGCGCCGCTGTTCGCCGTGGCCCTGGCCGTGGTGCTGCTGGGCCTGTTCCGGCGCGCGCGCGGCGTGCTGTGGCGCTTCCTGGCGCTCGCCGTGCTGGCGATGGCGCTGCTCAACCCGTCGCTGGTCAACGAGAAGCGTGAGCCGATCAAGGACGTCGCCGTCGTGGTGGTGGACGATTCCCCCAGCCAGAACATCGGCGACCGTCGCGCCCGCGCCGAGCGCGCCCTGAACGACCTCACCGACAAGCTGAAGCGCTTCGACGACCTGGACGTGCGCGTGGTGCGCGCCGGCGACGGGGCGGCCGGCGGTATCAACGAGACCCACCTGTTCGACGCGCTGACCCGCGCCATGGCCGACGTGCCGCGCCGCCGCATGGCGGGCGCCGTGCTGATCACCGACGGGCAGGTGCACGACGTGCCGGAGAACGTCGGCAAGCTGACCGAGATCGGCCCGATCCACACGCTGCTGACCGGCAACCGCGACGAGGGCGACCGCCGCATCGCCATCGTGCAGGCGCCGGCCTACGGCATCGTCGGCAAGCCGGTCGAATTGACCATCCGCATCGACGACATGCCCGGCCGCCAGTCGCCCAACGCCATGGTGACCCTGCGCCAGGACGGTGGCGCCCCGCGCACCATCCAGGTTCCGGTCGGCCGCGACTTCCACCTCGACCTGCCCGTCGCCCACGGCGGCCAGAACGTGCTGGAGCTGGAGGTCGAGGCGGCGAAACAGGAACTGACGCTCGCCAACAACCGCGCCGCGGTGGTGGTGAACGGCGTGCGCGACCGGCTGCGCGTCCTGCTGGTGTCCGGCGAGCCGCACGCGGGCGAGCGCACGTGGCGCAACCTGCTGAAGGCCGACCCGTCGGTGGACCTCGTCCACTTCACCATCCTGCGCCCGCCCGAGAAGCAGGACGGCACGCCGATCCGCGAGCTGTCGCTGATCGCCTTCCCCATCCGCGAACTGTTCGAGGTGAAGCTCGACGAGTTCGACCTGATCATCTTCGACCGCTACCGCCGCCGCGGCGTGCTGCCGCAAATGTACCTGGAGAACATCGCGCACTACGTGGAGAAAGGCGGCGCGCTGCTCGAGGCCAGCGGCCAGGGCTTCGCCACACCGCTGTCACTGTTCCGCACGCCGCTCGGCTCCGTGCTGCCGGCCGAACCGACGAACCAGGTGCTCGACCAGCCGTTCAAGCCGAAGGTCACCGAACTTGGCCGCCGCCACCCGGTGACCACCGGCCTGCCCGGCGACCGCATCGACGCCGATCCGGAGTGGGGCCGCTGGTTCCATCAGGTGGAGGTGCAGCCGAACGGCGGTTCCGTGGTGATGGAGGGCGCCCAGGGCCGGCCGCTCCTCGTCCTCAACCGCGTCGGCGAGGGGCGCGTCGCTCAGCTTGCGTCGGACCAGATCTGGCTGTGGAGCCGCGGCTACGAAGGCGGCGGCCCACAGGCCGAGCTGCTGCGCCGCCTCGCCCACTGGCTCATGAAGGAGCCGGAGCTGGAGGAGAACGACCTGCGCGCCCGCGTCGACGGCAACCGCATCACGGTCGAGCGCCGCTCGCTGGAGCCCGACCCGCGCAACGTCACCCTGACCACGCCGTCGGACGAGACGCGCACGCTGGAGATGAAGGACGACAAGTCCGGCCGCGCGACGGCGACGGTGATCGCGGCGGAGCCCGGCATCTACCGCGTCTCGGACGGCGACCGCACGGCGCTGGCCGTGGTGGGGGCGGTGAACCCGCCGGAGCTGGCCGACGTGCGCTCCACCGGCGACCGCCTGAAGCCGGTGGCCGACGCGACGCACGGCGCCGTGCAATGGATCGCCGACTATGGCGGCCCCACGCGCGCCGGCCCCGACGTGCGCCGCACGCGCCCCGATCGCGACCAGTCCGGCTCCGGCTGGATCGGCCTGCGCGCCAACGGCGACTTCGTGGTGACGGGCGTGTCCGACGTGCCGCTGCTCCCCGTCGCCGGGGTCCTGGCGCTGGCGCTGGGCGCCCTGCTGCTGGCGTGGCGGCGCGAGGGGCGATGACGGCGGCTTAACCCGTTGCGCGACCGCGCGTTTGCGATTATGGTGCCGCTCCTTTCCGGGATTGGGGCGTCGCCAAGCGGTAAGGCAGCGGTTTTTGGTACCGCCATTCCCAGGTTCGAATCCTGGCGCCCCAGCCATCCTTCGCTTTCTGGACCTGTGCCGTTGTAGCCGTCCAGAATCTGGATTATATTTCCCCTGTCAAGCAGGGGGAGCGATGGGAAAGCTCGTTGTGTTCGGGAAGGTGGCGGTGGTTATCCGCAACCGCGACCACAACCCGCCGCACTTCCATGTCATTGGCCCGGATTTCGAAGTGCAGGTCGGCATCGACCCGCTGGTGATTTTGCGCGGCTCGATGACCAGGGCCGTTTGGGAACAGGTTGCCACATGGGCCGCGGAGAATCGCGCCCTCCTGGTGGCCGAATGGAACTGCATCAACCCGCGCTACCCGATGTGATGGAGGGGCTCATGCACGCTGAGATGGTCCATGGTGCCGATCCCCGCCCGATCCGCCGGATCGCCGCCGTCGAGGCCGCCACCGGCAGGATGCTGATCGTCACCTGGGACCACGGCGGAACGGACGAGGTTGACCTTTCCGGGTGGATCGGCTTCCACGACATCGCCGAGTTGCGGGACGAGTCGGTGTTCCGCCGGCCGGAGATCGCCGAGTACGGCAGCGCCGTCCAATGGGCAGGGAACGAGGATCTCGCCATCGACAGCGTGCACCTGGAACTGCTGGCCGAACAGCAACGCCCGTTCGGCTCTACCGACCTCACCGCGTGGCAAGAGCGCCTCGGCCTCTCCAACCAGGAGGCCGCCGACCTCCTGGACGTCGCGCTGAGCACCTTCCACACCTACAAGAGCGGAACCGCCCGGATCCCCAGCGTAGTGCAGATCGCCTGCCGGGCCATCGAGCGCGACCCCCTGCTGTTCGAGGCGCACTACCGCCCGCGCCGCCCGTCAGGCCGGCCGCCGAAGGCGGCATAACTTTATCTGTGCTGCCGAAGGCGGCGTAGCCTCACCCGTGCCGCCAGACCTTCACGGCGGACACCAGCAGGATCGCCGCCAGCAGCGGCAGCAGCACAGCACCCGGCACCACGCCCAGCAGCTGCCCGCCGACGAACGCGCCGATCACCGACCCTGCGGCCATCACCACCACGAAGCCTCGATTGCGGCCCAGCACGGTGAAGCTGCGGTCGCGGCTGTAGCGGGCGAAGCCGACGATCATGGTGGGCAGGCTGACGGCCAGCGACAGGCTGCCCGCCAGCTTCACGTCGGCACCGAACAGAAGGACCAGCGTCGGGATCAGCAGCTCGCCACCCGCCACCCCCATCAGCGACGCGACGACGCCGATGCCGAAGCCCGCCGCCACGCCGGCCGCCAGTTGAATCCAGCCGCCGACCACGGCCCCGCCGCCGCCCTCCCCATGCCCGAACAGCAGGGCACCGGCGATCAGCACCAGCAGGACGGCGATGACGCGGTAGAGCGATTGGGCGCGCAGCCGCGTCGCCCAGCCGGCCCCCAGCCACGCGCCGGCCAAGCTGCCGGCCAGCAGGTTGACGACCACGCCCCAGTGCGCCGCCACCGCGTCCAGCGGGACCGCCCCCATGCGGAACGGCAAGGCGAAGGCCACGACGACGAGGCTCATGGCCTTGTTCAGGATCACCGCCTCCAGGGCCGCGAAGCGGAAGGCGCCGATCAGCAGCGGCAGCCGGAACTCGGCACCACCCAGGCCGATCAGCCCGCCCAAGGCACCGATGACGGCGCCACCGCCGAAGGCGGCCACCCGCCCCCGCCCCGCAAAGGCGGGCTTTTCCACATCAGCCACGTGACGCCTCCTTCGACACCAGCGCCACGCCCTTGACCTGCGCGAACACCGGCTGGCCCGGCGCCAAGCCGAGCATCTCCCACGACTTGCGCGTAACGCGGGCCAGCATGCGGGCCCCCTGCCCGTCTTCGCCCAACGCCACCACCGCCATGACCTGCACGCCGTCCTGCGGCTCGGCGGCGACCACGCGCGCCGGCATGACGTTGAGGATCGTGCTGCCGGACGACGGCTGGCGCGCCAAGCTGACGTCGGTGGCGGCGATGCGCACCCGGCGCCCCGTCCCCGCCGCGCCCAGGTCGCCCGGTACCAGCAGCCGGCCGCCGGCGAGGTCCAGCGCGGTCAGGCCATAGGCCGCGTCGTGCCCCGCCACCACCGCCGGCAGCGTCACGCCGGCCTCCGGCATGCGGGCGATGGGCAGCGCCGGGTCGGCCTGCAGCTCCTGCACGGGGCCGGAGGCCACAACCCGCCCCTCGCGCAGCAGCACCAGATGGTCGGCCAGCCGCTCGACCTCCGCGATGTCGTGGCTGACGTAGAGCACCGGCACCGACAGCACGTCGTGCAGCCGCTCCAGGTACGGCAGGATCTCGTCCTTGCTGAAGCGGTCCAGCGCGGCCAGCGGTTCGTCCATCAACAGCAGGCGCGGCTGCGACAGCAGGGCACGCCCGATGGCGACACGCTGGCGCTCGCCGCCAGACAGGGTCTGCGGCGACCGGTCCAGCAGGCGGGCGATCCCCAACAGCTCGACCACCTCGCCCTCGTGGATGGTCTCCGGCACGCCGCGCCCCACCGTGCGGCGGTGGCCGTACAGCAGGTTGGCGCGCACGGACATGTGCGGGAACAGGTTCGCCTCCTGGAAGACGTAGCCGATGGGGCGCTTGTGAATGGGCTGGAAGAGGTTCCCGTCCTGCCAGATTTCGCCGTCCAGCGCGAAGCGGCCATCGAGCCGCTGCAGCCCGGCCACACAGCGCAGCACCGTCGTCTTGCCGCACCCCGACGGGCCGAACAGCGCGGTGACGCCGCGCGCCGGCGCCGCGAACGCCACGTCGAGCGCGAAGGCGCCCAGCCGGCCCCGGAAGCGGGCCTCCATCCGCGCCGGGGGCGTCACTGCCTCACCCGCCCGACGCGCTTCTCCAGCGTCATCATGGTCAGGATCACGGCGAAGGAGAACACCAGCATGCCGGCCGACAGCAGATGCGCCTCGGTCCATTGCAGGGTCTCGACGTAGTCGAGAATGGCCACCGACAGCACGCGGGTCTCACCGGGGATGTTGCCGCCGATCATCAGCACCACGCCGAACTCACCCACCGTGTGCGCGAAGCCCAGCACCGCCCCGGTCAGGAAGCCGCGCCGCGCCAGCGGCACGGCGACGGTGAAGAAGGTGTCGAGCGGCGAGGCGCGCAACGTCGCCGCCGCCTCCAGCGGCCGGTCGCCGAACGCCTCGAAGGCGTTGCGGATCGGTTGCACGACGAAGGGCATCGAGAAGAGGACCGAGCCGATGAGCAGCCCTTCGAACGTGAAGGCCAGCGACCGCGCGCCCCACAGGCCGGCCAGCCACCCGCCCGGCCCGTTCGGACCCAGCAGCATCAGCAGGTAGAAGCCCAGCACGGTGGGCGGCAGCACCAGCGGCAACGCCACCACGGTCGCCACCGCCTCCTTCCACCACGCCTGGGAGCGCGCCAGCCACCACGCCAGCGGCGTGCCGAGGAGGAGCAGGATGACCGTGGTCAGCGTCGCCAACTTCAACGTCAGCAGGACGGGTTGCCATATCATCGGGCGGCCTTCAGTCGACGGCCAGGATTATGTGCCCGGCGCTGATCAGCGCGCAGGCCGGCTGGCCGACCGCAAGGGCCAGTTCGTCGGCGCTGTGGCGGGTGATGATGGATACCAGCGTCTTGCCGCCGCCGATGTCCAGCGTGACCTCGGTGTTGACGGCGCCGTCCTCGCGCCGCGCGATGGTGCCCTCGATGCGGTTGCGCACGGAGGTGCGGCGCGCCTCGTCCGCCGGGGCCAGGATGACGAAGGGCGCCTTGATCAGCGCCGTCGCCTCGCGCCCCGGAAACAGGCCCAGATCGCGCACGGCGTCGCGGGTGACGGTTGCCGTCAGGGTGGTGGCGTCGGACACCGCCAGGGCCACCTCGGCGTTGACGGCACCGTCGGTGATGCCGGTGATGATGCCGCGCAGCGCGTTGCGAGCACTGGTGCGCATGAAGAACCCCCACATCAGGTTGGCCGCGGTGATGCCGGTGCCGGCCAGATCCGGCTCCAGCCCCTGGAAGGCGCGCGCCAGTTCGCCCTCCAGCCGGTGGAACGTCTCGACCAGCCGCACGCCTTCGGGCGTCAGCGTGGCGCCGCCGCCGCGCCGGCCGCCGGCCTGGGCGCCGACCAGCGGGCGGCCGAACAGGTTGTTCATGGCGTCGACCGCGTCCCACGCCGCCTTGTAGGTAAGACCCACGGCCCGCGCGGCGCCGGAGATGCTGCCCTCCCGTGCCACCGCCTCCAGGAGGCGGATGCGCTCCGCCCCGAGGGGCGAGGCGTTGGGCGCGGCGAAGGAGACCTGGGCGCGCACTGGGGGGCGAACGGGCATGGCCGGTCCTCGGCGGAGGCGATGTGTACCATCGCTATATAACGCACGCGATGGCGGAGGGGAACCGTTTCCCGCCGGTGCGGCGCACGCCGGCCGAACGGCCCGGCAGGGGGCGAGACGCAAGGCTGCGCCGCCGGGCTTGCCGGATCGGTCATATTCACCGACACCGAACAGATTATGACCGCGCCGTCAAAGACGTAATCCGCAGGGATAATGTGGCTGCGGAACAACAAGCGCGGCAAACAGCACGCACACGCAAGATATGTCCCTTGCGTCTTCTTGAAAATTCCGTAGCTTATTGGTTAACACCCGAACAACGGGGTGCTCCATTCCCTATACGGCGGGAGATTCGCATGTCCGTTTTGGATATCGCGTCGGCAACTTCGCCCATGGAAGCGCTTTCGAGCGAACTTGCGGCAACAGCTGAAGCAATCGTCAACGAGCTGGCCTCCGGTCCCTTTCTACCGATCTTCGAGAGGGACGAGATCGAAAGACTCGTATGCTCACCAATGTTCCGCAGCTTCCTTGAAAGCGAACACAACGCGCGCACCCGAAAGCTGACAAGCGGCTCCCTCTTCATGGCGTGACTTCCACAGGCCCGAGCGCGACGGCCGCCGTCAAATGATCGCAAGCCATCCCAAAGACGGCGGCCGCTCCGCGCGGCCAAGCGTCACATGCCCTTTGGCGGCATGGAAGCGCCCTTCCCGACTCTCCATATCCTTCCATCGGACTGCCCCATTCGACGTTCCCGAACGCACAGCCCGCATGGAGGAGATCATGGACATCAGGGTCTGCTTTGAGAACAAGGAGAAGGTGAATGTCGACGATGCGGCGATGATGCGCCATTACAGCGAAAGCTACCTCGCCGATTTCTCCCCCGAATGGGCCGGCTTCATCATGCTGCCCCACAACGAAACAAAGCGCGGCACCATGGAGCCGGTGTGGCAGGTGCTCATCCGCAACGTCTCGGAGCGGACGGAGCGGGACCTCATCGACTACCTGGAGCGCAACCCCATGGCCGGCTATCACGTCCACGTCTACCGCAAGGACGGCGGCCGGCAGGTGAAGGTCTTCTGAGCGAAGCGCTTGCCTGGAAGCACCCTCGGGGGCTAGGTTTGCCAGCCTTCAACCGACGGCTCCCCTTCCGGCAGGTTCCCCCATGATCGACGTGAACGCGCTCGCCCCGCACCTCAAGAACGTGCTGTGGGACGCCGACATCCCCGAGCTGCCGAACCACTACCGCGGCAAGGTGCGCGACAACTACGACCTGCCCGGCGGACGGCGCATCCTGATCGCGTCGGACCGGCTGAGCGCGTTCGACCGCATCCTCACCGCCATCCCCTTCAAGGGGCAGGTGCTGACGCAGACCGCGCGCTATTGGTTCGAGCAGACGAAGGACATCGTCGCCAACCACGTCATCGAGTATCCGGATCCCAACGTCGTCGTCTGCAAGCGCCTGACCATCCTCCCGGTCGAGGTGGTGGTGCGCGACTACCTCGCCGGCACCACCTCCACGTCGGTCCTGTCGATGTACAAGGCGGGCAAGCGCGAGATGTACGGCGTGCGCCTGCCCGACGGCCTGCGCGACAACGCCAAGCTGCCGCAGACCATCATCACCCCTACCACCAAGGCCGACATCGGCGACCACGACGCCCCGCTGGCGCCGCAGGAGATCGTCGAGCGCGGCATCCTGCCCAAGGCTCAGTGGGAGCAGGTGTGCGATGTGGCGCTCAAGCTCTTCGCCCGCGGCCGCGAGCTGGCCGAGAAGCGCGGCCTGATCCTGGTCGACACCAAGTACGAATTCGGCGTCGACGAGAACGGCATGGTCTTCCTGGCCGACGAGATCCACACGCCGGACAGCAGCCGCTACTGGTTCCGCGACAGCTACGAGGAGCGTCTCGCCGCCGGCAAGCGGCCGGAGAGCTTCGACAAGGACTTCGTGCGCACCTGGGTGAGCGAGCGCTGCGACCCCTACAAGGACGCCGTCCCGGAGATCCCGGCCGAGATGGTGCTGGAAACGGCGCGCGTCTACATCACCGCGTACGAGACCATCACCGGCCAGCCCTTCGCCCTGCCCGCCGAACCGGCCCCGGTGCTGGAGCGCATCCGCGCCAATCTGGCGAAGTATTTCTGACCCCTACCCGCGCACCTCGAATACGATCCGGGCCGGCGTCTCGCCGGCCTGGGGGGAGCCGATGACGATCTCGCCGCGGCCCTTGAGCGGCACGGATTCGCCGTTGCTCAGCGTCTGCCCCTCGCCGCCCGCCGCCAGCACGCGGGTGCCGTTGCGGCTGTGGTCGGAAAGGACGAAGTCCTCGCCCCGCACGTCGATGATCGCGTGCCGGCGCGAGGCGGAGGCGACATCGAGGCGCATCTGGCAGTCGTGCGAGCGGCCGATCACCAGTTGCCCGCCCTCGTTCGGCAGCACGTGCTGCTGGCCGCCATGGCTGAGCACCAGCTTGGGCGCCGCCTTCCGGGGCGCCGACAGGTCGATGGTCTCTCCGCCCGTGACCAGCGGCACGAACGCGCGCTCGTCGTCCGGGATGGAGGCGATCTTGGCGACCAACTGGTCGGCCAGCAGACGCGGGATGCCCGCCCCGCGGAGCCGCTTGCCGAACCCCTCGCGCACGTCGTCCAGGCTGGCGCCGGCCGGCGCCAGCTCGCGCGCCGACTTCACTCGGCCGAAGATGTCGGCCACCCGCTGCACGAGATGGCTCATGCGCCGCCGCCCGAACTCGCTGGACGCGAGGTCGAGCAGGTAGCCGATGCGCGCCGCCGGTCCGCCAAGGCGGCCGGCGAGGAAGGTCACCGTCTCCTCGAACGGCAGGTCGTGCCCGTCGGTGCCCATGGCCATCTTGGCCCGCTTGGTCAGCGCCGACGCCATCGCCGGACCGCCCATGTAGCCATCGAAAGCGGCCAGCCGGTCGACGATCGCCTGCAGCGCCCTGGCGTCCGCCGCCGGCCCCGACCGGGTCAGCGGATGGCTGCCCTCCAGCCCGCCCTGCACGCGGTTCAGCAGCGCGCCCTTGGCCCGCGTCAGGCCGCCGCCGGCCACGGCGTTCGACAGATCCAGCAGTTCGTCCGTGTGGGGCAGCCGGTCGTCCAGCTCGCCGCGAAGCGTGGCCAGCAGGCTGAGCAGCGCCGACGACAGGTCCGGCGCGTAGCCGATCAGCGCCCTGATCGGCTCGCGCCCATCCACCGTCTCGCACAGCAGCTCGTCGATGACGCGCTCGGCCTCGGGGTCCCCCTCCACGTGGTAGTGCAGGATCGCCTTCAGCTTCGCCGGCCAGTCGCGGAAGGATTCGAGCGCCGTTGAGAAGGCGTGGGTGACGATGCGGTCGCGCTGCTCTGGTGGACGCTTGGCGCCCGCCTCTTCCAGGAGCGCCGTCACGCCCCGGCGCATCAGCGTCTCGTCGAAGAGAGCGAGGTCCTCCGCGTGCTGGGCCAGGGCCTTCACCTCGTTGAACATCTTCAGCAGTTGGTCCTGCCGGTCGAACACCTTCACCCCGGCCGCCGGCGCCTGGAGCGTCGCCAGCCGGCTCATGCCCGGGTTGAACAGCGTCGCCTCGCGTTCGAAGTAGCGCAGCGGGAAATAGCGGTGCAGTTGCTCCGCCGGGATCACCGCCTGATCGTCGAAATAGGCGCGAAACAGGCGCAGCAGCGTCATCCGGCTGTCGAAGGAATAGACCTGCAGGACGTCCGAGCAGTAGGCCGCCGTCTCGATGTGCGAGATGGTGGTGACCTTTCCGCCGCCCATGTAGGCTTTCTCGAAGACGGTCTCCTCCTTGCCGGCGCCGTTCACCTTGACGACGCGCACGACGGAGTATTTGGCGAGGCCCAGCAGGTACTTCGCCCGCTCCATGGCGAGCTTTTCTTCCGGGAAAACGCCGTCGATGTTCGGCCGGCCGCCCTGTTCGACCACCACTTCGAACTTCGCTTCCCGTCGCCGTGAGATCATGCCGCCCGCCTTCGCATTCCGGTCCTTCACATTCCGGTTGGGGATCCCCGGCATCCGGATGGCCTTTGCAACAAACTATATGTGAACGATGAAAAATTCGTATTCCCATTTCCGTCACAGCCGCTTCATACCACAGCCGCCGACCACGGATTGATGCGGCGCGGAGGGCTTCGTCCGCGCTAGACTTCGCACCATGCGAACCTCCGTCTTCTCCCTGCGGTGCGGCGCTGCGGCGCTGAGTGCGTTCCTGCTGCTGGCGGCGTCGGCCTGCGCCGCCCCGCTGCCTCCGGACGACGCCGGCACACTGGCGCGGCACGGCTTCACGGCCGACGACGTCGGCTACCTGCTGTTCGACCTCGACGACGGGCGGGTCCTGGCGGCGCGGCAGGCCGACCGCCCCTTCGTGCCGGCCTCCGTCGCCAAGGTACCGGCCATGCTGGCTGCATTGGTCCTGCTGGGGCCGGAACACCGTTTCACCACCGGCCTGCACGCCGTCGGCGCGGTGCGCGACGGCGTGCTGCACGGCGACCTGTTCCTGAAGGGCGGCGGCGACCCGACGCTGGCCACCGGCGAGTTGATCGCGCTCGCCGACGCGCTGGCGGCGCAGGGCATCCGGCGCGTGGCCGGGCGCTTCGCCTTCGACGCCTCCGCCCTGCCGGAACTGCCGGAGATCGACGCCGGGCAGCCGTGGACGGCCGGCTACAACACCGGCGTCTCCGCCCTGTCGGTCAACTTCAACCGTTTCCAGCTCTCCTGGCGGCGCCCGGCGCCGGGCGGCCCGGTGCAGGCCGAGGCGTGGTCGGTGTCCGACCGCGGCCGCCACCGCCTCGCCAGCGTCGCCATCGAGGTGGCGCCCGGCGGCACCGCGCCTGTCACGCCGCTGGAGAGCAAGGAGGGCGAGCGCTGGCGCCTCGCCGCGTTGCCCGGCGTGCCGGAACGCGCGTGGCTGCCGGTGACGCGCCCGGCGCTGGCCGCCGCCACCGTGTTCCGCGCCGTCGCGGCCGAGCGCGGCGTCGCCCTGCCCGCCCCCGTCGTCCACCCGGTGCCGGCCGATGCGCGCCTCGTCGCCGCGCACGACAGCGCGCCGCTCGGCGAGCTGGCGGCAGGTGTGCTGAAGTACTCGAACAACCTGTCGGCCGAGTTGATCGCGCTGGCGGCATCACGCCGCCTCGATGCGCGGGTGGACACGCTGGCAGGCGCCGGCGCCGCGCTGGCCGCCTGGGTCCGCGCCCGGCGGCCGGAGGTGGACTGGACGGGCTTCGCGCTCGCCAACGGCTCCGGCCTGACCACGGCGTCGCGGATGACGCCGCGGCAGACGGCGGCGATCCTGCGGCTGGGCGGCCCGGCCCTGCTCGACCTCCTGCCGGGCGACGAGGAGAGCGGGCCGCTGCCGGGCGTGAAGGCGAAATCCGGCACGCTCGCCTACGCCAAAGGCCTTGCCGGCACGCTGCGCACCGCGTCCGGACGCCGGCTGGGCTTCGTCTTCTTTGCCGGTGACGACGCCCGCCGCCGCGCCATGGACGCCGCCCTGGACCGCCGGATCGCCGATATGCCGGCCGAGGCCCGCGCCTGGCTGGCGCGCGCCCGCGCCCTGCAGGCCGACCTCCTGGCCCTGTGGGCGGGCGGTTACTGAACACTGCTGAACGCTCCTGGCGAGCATCCCCATTGGCGCGCTGCGGTTATCCGCCTAGACTGGGAAGCCGCCGCGCGCCCGCGCGGCACAGCCGATGGACGACCGCCCGCCCATGTCGCTCTACGGAACCAGGCCGCCACAGAACAGGACGCCGGGCCGGCTGCGCGCCGCCGTGGCCGACGACACGGGCGGCGTGGCCAACCGCTACCGCGATCATCGGCTGGGCGGGGCGGAAATCATCAACATCGTCGTCGGCGGCTGCGTGGTCAGCGACGCCGACGACGTGATCATCACGACCACGCTGGGCTCCTGCGTCGCCGCCTGTGTCTTCGACCCGGTGGCGCGGATCGGCGGCATGAACCATTTCCTGCTGCCCGACTCGGGAAGCGACATCCTGTCCGGCTCGTCGCGCTACGGCAGTGCCGCCATGGAACAGCTGATCAACCGCATGCTCGCCATCACCCACCGGCGCGACCGGCTGCGCGCCAAGGTGTTCGGCGGCGCCAAGATGCGGTCGCTGATGAGCGACGCCGGCCAGCACAACGTCGAGTTCGTCATGGAATACCTGGCGGCCGAGGGCATCCCGACCATGAGCTGGGACGTCGGCGGCTCGGCGGCGCGGGCCATCCGCTTTTATCCCACGTCGGGGCGCACGCAACGCCGCCTGATCGGCGACGAGCACGTGCACGACATCGCGCGCAGCGAGGCGTCCTTCATGGAGCGGCTGCGCACCACCGCCATCGACGGCGACGTCGAACTGTTCTGAGCGGGAGCTGTTCTGAGCGCATGCTGCACGGTCTCCCCCGCCTTCTCCCCGACATCCGCCGCGGCGGCCTCGATGAGGCGTCGGTGTACCGCCACCCCGCCCACTACCGCGCCCGCAAGGGGCTGATCCCGGCCAAGGGCATGCTGGAATGCCCGGTGTGCGGGCGCCGCGCCCGGCGCTTCCTGCCGTTCGGCGTGTCCGGCCGGCGCAACGCGCAGTGCCCGGACTGCGGCTCGCTGGAGCGGCACCGCTTCCTGTGGCTGTTCCTGACGGAGCGCACGCGCTTCTTCCGCCGCACGCTGCGCGTCCTGCACACGGCACCCGAGCCTTGCTTCGAGTCCGCGTTCCGCGCCCGGCATCGGCGCGGCTACGTGACCGTCGACCGCTACTCCCCCTTCGCCGACGTGCAGGCGGACCTGACGGCGCTGCCCTTCCCCGCCGGCCGCTTCGACGTGGTGCTGTCCAGCCACGTGCTGGAACACGTCGCCGATGACCGCCGCGCCATGGCGGAACTCGCCCGCGTGCTGAAGCCGTCGGGCTGGGCCGTGCTGATGTTCCCCTTCGATCCCCGGCACCCGACGCAGGAGGATCCGGCCAACGACACGCCGGCCAAGCGGCTGGCCGCCTATGGTCACCCCTACCACTACCGCGTCTACGGCAGCGACGCGCCGGAGCGGCTGGCCGCCGCCGGGCTGCAGGCGTCCGTGGTGGCGTCCCGCCGGTTCCTGTCCGGGCACAGGCTGCGCCGCTACCGCGTCAACACCAACCATTTGCTGCTGGCGCGGCGTGCCGGGAACGACGCATGAGCGGCACCTTCCGCATCGCCACCTTCAACCTGGAAAACCTCGACGATACCGGGCAGCCGCCGTTCGAGGAGCGCTGCGCCATCCTGCGCCCGCAGCTCGAACGGCTCGCCGCCGACATCCTGTGCCTGCAGGAGGTGGACGGCCAGCGCGACACGAAGGGGGAGCCGCGTTACCCCCGCGCCCTTCAGCGCCTGTTGGAGGGCACGCGCTATGGGCAGTTCCATCTGGCCACCGGCAGCACCGCCGGGCTGTCCGACCGGCACAATCTGGTGATCGCCAGCCGCTTCCCCGTCGCCGCGTCGCGGCTGCACCGCCACGACCTCGTCCCCGCCCCGCTGGCCCGCCTCGTCACCGCCAAGCCCGGCAAGGCGGAGCACGAGCCCATCACCTGGGACCGCCCGGTGCTGCACGCCGAGATCGACCTGCCGAACGGCCGCCGCCTACACGTCTTCGACCTGCACCTGCGGGCTCCCCTGGCCGCCCCCGTGCCGGGGCAGAAGAAGGGGGCGCTGACCTGGGCCAGCGTCGGCGGCTGGGGCGAGGGGTTCTTCCTCGCTTCCATCAAGCGGGCCGGACAGGCGCTTGAGACGCGCCTCGCGGTGGAGCGGCTGTTCGACGACGACCCGCAGGCGCTGATCGTGGTGGCTGGCGACTACAACGCCGAGGACCGGCAGACGCCCGTGCGCCTCATCCGCGGCGACCCGGACGACACCGGCAACGGCCACCTCGCCAGCCGCTCGCTGGTGCCGCTGGAGCGCAGCCTGCCGGAGGAGCGGCGCTTTTCCGTGCTGCACGGCGGGCAGGCGGTGATGCTCGACCACCTGCTGGTGTCACGCCAACTGCTGGGCTGGTTCCGCGGCGCGGAGATTCACAACGAGGCTCTAGGGGACGAGCTGGTGGCGCACGCCACGGTCCTGCACTCGCCCGAGAGCTACCACGCCCCGGTCGTCGCCACGTTCGAAATGCCGGATTGAGGACGTCCGTCAGACGGTGACCGACAGCGACGGTCCGCCCTTGCCGAGGCCACCGCCGCCGGCCATCGCCGGGGGGGCCGGCATGGAGGGCAAGCCGGACGGAACGCCGGGCGTCACCGAGGACCCGCCGCCGGTACGGGGTGCCGGAGCCCGGTCGGCCGCGCCGCCCTGAAGGGTGACGGGCGTGTGCGCCAACCCCTCCGGCGCGCGGCCGGCGCTGCGGCGGTAGGCTTCCACCACGTGCTCCGAGGGGATCTGCTCCTTCGTCTCGCCGGTGTCGGCGTCGCGGAACAGCAGCACGGCCACGCGGGCCGTCTGGTCGTACTTGATGGCCGGGCTGATGTAGACCGCGCCGTCGCCGCCGGACGTCACACCATCGGTGGAGGCGGCGACCGGCGCCGCCGGCGTGCCGCGGGACGCCGTCGGCCGTATCGCCGAGAAGCTGCTGACAGCGCCAATATCCATCGGTGCCCCCGCTTCGTGACGGCGCCCTCCGGGTCCCGCATCGGGACCCGGCGAAGCGTCAGACGACGATGTTGAGGTTGTTGCCGCGGTCCTGCGTCACCGCGCCCGGCCGCGGGCCGGTCTGCTCCGGCGCCGGCGGGGTGGTCTGCGGCTTCTGCTGGTTCGGGTCCGGCTGCACCGGTTGCGACGGACCGCTCTGCAGCGGCGTCATCTGCGGCGGGTAGCCCGCACCGCTGATTCCGTTGATGTTCATGACGGACCTCCTGGCCCTCGCGAGTGTCTACCTCTTAATATTGGGTAAATTCGCGCGCTCGGCAAGGGCGGAATTGAATCGAGTTGTCACAGCGACCGCGGAGTCCATGGGCTCAACCCTTTGGCAAGACTTCCACGGCACAGTCGAGTCGCAAGACGGAGGGACGGGCCCGCCATGAAGATGCGCTACCGGCAAGGTGACGTGCTGTTCCGCGAGGGCGATCCCAGCGATTTCGCCTGCCGGATCCTGGAAGGGCGCGTCCAGGTCGTTAAGGAATCGCTCGGCGAGCCCTTCGTGCTGGGCGAGTTGGGGGCCGGCGACTACGTCGGCGAGATGGGCGTGATCGAGCACAAGCCGCGCAGCGCCACCGTGCGCGCACTGTGCGAGGTGATGGTCGAGGTGGTGCCCGGCGACGGCTTCCTGCCGGCCATCGCCAACGACCCGCAGGCCGCGCACCAGTTGCTGAGCCGCCTCAGCGAAAAGGTCCGCGCCCTGTCGGAGGAGGTGGTGCGCCTGCGTCACGGGATGGAGGACACGCCGGAGCCCGAATCCGAGCCGCCGCCCGAACCCGAACCGGAACCTCAACCCGCCATGGTCGCCCCGCCGCCCCTACCCAGCGAGCGGATGATCGCCAGCTACGTGCAGTCGGCGCGCCTGGGCATGGGGCCGCACGCCATCGGCCTGCGCTTCGAGGGGCAGTCGGCCGGGCAGATCGTGTGGGTCGACAGCCTGCCCTTCCGCATCGGCCGCACGCCGCGCGACAGCGACCCGGCGCGGCGCGAGCGCGGCGCGCTGCGCCTGCCCGACCATCCGCCCTACCGGCTGTCCCCCAACCACTTCGCCATCGACCGGGACGCCCGCCTCGGCCTCGTCGTGCGCGATCTGGGCAGCGAGCTGGGCACCATGGTCAACGGCCAGTACCTCGGCGGCATCTTCGCCAAGGACGCGCTGCGCCTGCAGAACGGCGAGAACATCATCGTCGCCGGCGGCACCGATTCGCCCTTCGTGTTCCGCATCCAGGTGGCGGTGTAGCCTGAATCAGGCCGTCGCCTCGGCGTCCTCCAGTTCCAGGATGCGAAAGTCGTGGCGGCCGTCGCCCAGAGCGGTGACGTCGTAGCACAGCGTCTTGGCGACCCGGTTGTCCGGGTGGAAGAGCAGCACGCGCGGCTTGAGCGTGGCGATCTCGGTCGGCTGGCAGTACCAGGAGGCGGCGATGATGATCTCGTCCCCCGGCTGGCAGGTGCGCGCGGCCGAGCCGTTCAGCACGCAGCAGCGCGAGCCGCGCTCGCCGTAGATCACGTAGGTGCTGATGCGTGCGCCGGAGTTCTTGTTCCAGATTTCGACGAACTCCAGCGGCAGGATGCCCACTGCCTCGCACTGCTCGGGATCCAGCGTGATCGAGCCCTGGTAGTTGAGATTGGCGTCCGTCACCCGGATGCCGTGCAGCTTGGCCCGCACCACCTTGATCATGTCGCACCTTCGATTACGCAAAATGAATGTTGGGTTTTCGGCTGCGCCTCAACCCAACCTACGAACGGCCCGTAGGTTGGGTTGAGGCCAAAGCCGAAAACCCAACGCCGGAACCCCTCAGGAACCCCTCACATGCCCGGATAGTTGGGCCCGCCGCCGCCCTCGGGGACGACCCAGTTGATGTTCTGGGTGGGGTCCTTGATGTCGCAGGTCTTGCAGTGCACGCAGTTCTGCGCGTTGATCTGCAAGCGCGGGTTCGTGCCGTCCTCGTTGCGCACGATCTCGTACACGCCGGCCGGGCAGTAG
>DASPIO010000170.1:0-23525 GCA_035629155.1 Azospirillum sp.
CCGAGTGCTTGGATCCGGAGAATTCACCATGTCCCACGCATTCCAGTTCCTGTTCGGCTACCTGCCCTACGTGGCGCTGACGGTCTTCTTCGTCGGCAGCCTGATGCGCTTCGACCGCGAGCAGTACACCTGGCGCAGCGGCTCCAGCCAGATGCTGCGCAAGGAGAGCCTGTATTGGGCCTCCAACCTGTTCCACGTCGGCATCCTGCTGCTGTTCGCCGGCCACTTCGTCGGCCTGCTGACGCCGCCGGAGGTCTACCACGCCTTCGGCCTGTCGGCCGGCGGCAAGCAGCTTCTGGCCTGCGTGGCCGGCGGCGTCTTCGGCACGCTCTGCCTCGTCGGCCTCACGCTGCTGCTGCGCCGCCGCCTGACCGACCCGCGCATCCGCAAGACGTCGTCGTCCATGGACATCGCCATCCTCGGCATCCTGTGGGTGCAGCTTGTGCTGGGCCTGATCACGGTGCCGCTGTCGCTGGGCCACCTGGACGGCGGCATGATGCTGAAGCTGGCCGACTGGGCGCAGCGCATCGTCACCTTCCGCGCGGGTGCGGCCGAGCAGATCGTCGGCGTGCCCTTCGTCTACCGCCTGCATCTGGTGCTGGGGATGGTGATCTTCATCCTCTTCCCCTTCTCGCGCCTCGTGCACATCTGGAGCGCCCCGGTCGGCTACCTCGGCCGCAGCTACCAGATCGTCCGCACGCGCTTCCGGCACGTGTAGGTCCTCTCCTCCCTCCCCTGCGAAGCTCTCGCCGGATCTTCGATCCGGCTGACGCAGCAGGCGGATCCTTCGGATCCGCCGAGAGCGGGGGAGGGCCGGGGTGGGGGCAAGTCTCCCCACCCCAACCACTCTCCACCTTGGAAAGGCCCCCCCGCCATGTCGATCACCGTGAACGGCATCGCCATTCCCGACGCCGCCGTGGACCAGGAGGTCCAGTACCACCCCGCGCCCACGCTGGACGAGGCGCGGGCCTCGGCGGCGCAGGCGCTGGTCGTCCGCCAACTCCTGTTGCAGGAAGCCGCGCGCCTCGGCGTCGCCGGCACGCCGGAAACGGACGACGAGACGGCCGAGGAGGCCACCGTCCGCGCCCTGCTGGCGCAGGCCATCACCGTCCCCGACGCCGACGAGGCCGCCTGCCGCCGCTACTTCGACAACAACGCCGCCAAGTTCCGCAGCCCCGACATCTACGAGGCCGCGCACATCCTCTTCCCGGCATCCCCCGATGACGAGGACGCCCGGCGCGACGCCAAGCAGAAGGCGCTCGACACCATCCAGATCCTGGTCGACGCCCCCGAGCGCTTCGCCGAACTGGCGCGTGCCCTGTCCGCCTGCCCGTCGAAGGAGCAGGGCGGCAGCCTGGGCCAGATCACCCGCGGCCAGACGGTGCCGGAGTTCGAGACCTTCCTCGTCCACCTGCTGCCCGGCACGCTATGCCCGGTGCCGGTGCCGACTCCCTTCGGCTACCACGTGCTGCGCCTGGACCGCCGCATCGATGGCCGCGACCTGCCGTTCGACATCGTGCGCCCGCGCATCGCCGACTACCTGCACGAGGCGAGCTGGCGCCGCGCCGTGCACCAGTACATCCAGGTCCTGGCCGGCCGCGCCGACCTGACCGGCGTCACCATCGACGCCGCCGCCTCGCCGCTGGTGCAATAGCATCGTAGGTCGGGTTGAAACCCAACGTCCCCGCCGCGGCGGGCGCGTTGGGTTTTGGTGTGAAGACACTATGCCCAGGAGTTGACAAAAATCCTAGGCCCGCGCAAAATCCGGTGGTCAACACCCGAACTGCGCCCGCTCACGGAACGCCGCGTGCACGGCGCTCCCCAATGTGACAACCGCCTCCAGGGCGTATCACGGCGTATCATCCGGTAACATTGGCCCCTCCGGACACCCCCGGCGCACCCAGGCGCCGGCGTCCTCGGCGGGCATGGGGCGGGCGAAGAAGTAGCCCTGCGCGTAGTCGCAGGAGAGCTGGCGCAGGTGGTCGGCCACCGGGGCGGTCTCCACGCCCTCGGCCACCACGTCGAAGCCGCAGGTGTGCGCGACGGTGATGATGGCGCGCAGGATCGCCTCGCCCTCCGCGGACCGGTGCAGGTCCTGGAGGAAGGAGCGGTCCACCTTCAGGCTGTCGGCCGGCAGGCGCGTCAGGTAGCTGAGGCTCGAATAGCCGGTGCCGAAGTCGTCGATGGCGATGTGGACGCCAAGGTCGCGCAGCGCCTTCAGCGTGGCGATGCCCTGCTCGGCGTGGGCCATCACCGCCCCCTCCGTGACCTCGAGCTTGAGGAGGCGGGCCGGCATGCCGGCCTCGTCCAGCATGCGCCGCACGTCGTCGACGAGGCCGGGCTCGGCCAGTTGCACGGGCGAAAGGTTCACGCTCATGAACGGCGCGGGCTGGCCCGGACCGCACAGCGCCCGCCACTCGGCCAGTTGGCGGCAGGCGCGCTCCAGCACCCAGCGCCCGAGCGTCACGACGAGGCCGGTGCTCTCCGCCACCGGAATGAACTCGACCGGAGAGACCGGCCCGCGCTCCGGATGGGTCCAGCGCAGCAGCGCCTCGAATCCCCGCAGCGTGCCCTCCGTCAGGTCGACGATCGGCTGATAGACCAGCGACAGCCCCTCGCCGCGCATCAGCGCCGCGCGCAGGTCGTGCTCGATCCGCGTGGTCCAGACGAGCTGCTCGCGCATTCCCGCCTCGAAACGCTCCGCCCGCCCGCCGCCCAGCGAGCGCGCGTGCGAGGCGGCGATCTCGGCATCGCCCAACAGGTCCTCGGTCGCCCATTGCCCGGCTTGCGCGCTGGCGATGCCAATGCTGGCGGACAGCGGCACGCTGCCGCCATCGCCCGCGCGGGTGCGGCGCAAAAGGGCGCGGATGCGGGCGACGTGGACGCTCAGCACCGTTTCGTCCGGCGCCGGGTCGAACAGCAGGCCCAGCGTGTGGTCGGCGATGCGCGCCAGACGCGCGGCGCCGGCGAAGGCGCCCATCAGGCGCGCCGCCAGCCCGGCCAGCGCGTCGCTGGCGAAGTCGTGCCCGAAGCTGTTGCGCAGGTTGTCGAAGCGGTCGATGTCGATGGACAGCAGCGTCACGGCCCGCCCCGCGTCCCGCGCGTCGGAAAGGATGCGCAGCAGGCTCTGCCGGTTGGCGAGCCCGGTTTCCTGGTCGCGGTAGGCGAGGTCGATCAGTTCGCGCTCCAGCCGCTTGCGGTCGGAGATGTCGCGCACCGACGCGGTGAACAGCCGCCGGCCCGACGCCGTGGTCTCGGTCACCGTCAGCTCGACCGGGATGCGCCAGCCGTCGGCGCGCTGCGCCTCCGCCTCGACGCGCCGGCCGAGCAGGGCGGCCTCGCCGCCCTCCAGGCAACGCGCGATGGTCTCCTCCGTGACGCACGGGTCGGGCGGGAAGAGCACCTCGCACGCCTTGCGGCCCAGCACGTCGGCGCGGGCGTGGCCGAAGATGCGCTCGGCGGCCGGGTTGAACTCCAGGATGCGGCCGTCGGTGTCCATGGCGATGACGCCGTCCAGCGCGCCGTTGACCACGGCGGCCTTCAGCGCCTCGCTGGCATGCCGCTCGCTTTCGGCCAGATGGTGTTCGGTGATGTCGTGGATGAAGACGGCGTAGCCGTCCTGCCGGCCATCGGGCAGGAGGTTCGGTGTGTAGACGCGGCGCACGTAGCGCCGGCCACGGCCGGGGTAGTCGACCCATTGCTCCAGTTGGGCCGTACTGCCGGCCAACGCCGTATCGGCCAGCGGCCTCAGGTCGCGATAGACCACATCGCCCAGCACGTCACGCGCGGTGCGGCCGATCAGCTCGCTCTGCGGGACGCCGACGAACTCGCAGTACGAGCGGTTGGCGTAGCGGAAACGGCGGTCGGCGCCGTACAGCGCCACGCGCACCTCGGCGGAATCAAGCAGTCGGCGAAGCTGTTCCAGCTCGCCCGACTGGGGGCTCCAGGCACCGCCTTCCCGGCGCGGCGGAGGCGGCGCCGTTCGGAGCGGTTCCTTGTCCACGAGCGCACCCATGCCTTTCCCCGAGCCGTCCCCGATCGTTATAGGGGGAAAGTATCACATTCCCACGGCTCCGTCGCCGCCGACAAAGGTCGCGCCCGCGCGGTCGTGGAAGAAGCCGTTGGCCAGCGGCGCCCGGTCGATCATCCCGGCCAACTCCGCCGCCACCTCCGCCCCGCCGCGGCGGCCGTCCAGCGCGTCGCGGAACAGCGTGGCCACACGCACCATGTCCACCGTGTGCGGCGACAGGCGGAAGCGGCTCACCCCCATGGCGCGCAACGCGCCCAGTTCGGCGGCCAGGCACAGGTACGTGTGCGACAGCGTCTGCAGCCCGTTCACCGCCAGGAACGGCTGGGCGTCCAGCGTCTCCACGTCCATGCCGTCGGGGTCCTGGCCGCAGACGAACTGGCAGCCGTCCTTGTGCAGCCCGTGCGCGCGGGCGTGGTAGCAGCGCGCCGAGATGGCCAGCGGCACGCGGCCGAACACCTGCGCCTCCACCGCCACGCCGTGCCGCGCCGCCTCGCCGGCAAGCGCCTTCAGCGACGGCGCCGGCAGCTCCGGCGGCAAGCTGACGGCGATGGCGCCCCGCGCCGCCAGCCAGGCCAGCGTCGCCTCGTTGTAGACGTTGACGAACGGTCCCACGAGGTGCGGCCGTCCGACCAGTTGCGCCACCGCCCCCAGGTCGTTGGCCTCCACCGGCAACGCCCCGGTAGCGGCGAGGCCGCGCACGGCGGCCCGCTCGCGCTCGGTGGTCACCAGGATGGGGCTGGCGAGGACGACCTGCTTGCCCGCATCGGTCAGCCGCTCGATCACCTCGGGCAGGGCGTCCTCGAAGAAGGGCGCGCGCTTGGAGCACACCACCTCGCCGAGCGTGACGACGTCCACCGGCGCCTCGTCGGCGATGCGCGCGTAGAAGTCGCGCCACTGGTCGACTGGCCAGTTGAACAGCACAGGGCCGAGGGTGAGCAGTGAGGGTGTGGTCATGGCCATTCCTTCTCATACCGGCGGCGCTTGATGGCTTCCATTGAGCGCCGCCGGTAAAACCCGACAGATCAATGCGATAGCATTGATTGAGAGGGTGATATGGACGACGCCTTCAGGCGTCGTCCATATCACCGCCAGGAGCGCTGGTAGGCGCCAGCGGTGTCGCGCGAGCCTTCGATGACGGCGTCCAGGTCGACGTGGGGCACGGCGCCGCTGCGTTCGAAGGCGTCGATGGCCTGCCGGTAGGTGGACACCACCGCGGCGATGTAGGCCTTGCCGCGCTGACGTCCTTCGATTTTCAGGGCGTGCACCCCGGCCGCCTTCAACTCGGGCAGCAGGGCCAGCGCGTTGAGGCTCGTCGGCTCCTCGAACAGGTAGGACGCCCGCCCCCGTGCCGCGAAGCGGCCCTTGCACAGTGTGGGATAGCCGGCCGGCTCGTCGGCGCCGAAGACATTGACGGTGAAGCCGCCCAGCCGCGACACCAGCTCGTCCCCGCGCGGTTCGTAGCGGACGTGGCTGGCCGGCGAGCAGACACCCTGCTTGTTGGGTGACAGGCCGGTGGCGTAGGAGGACAGCGAGCAGCGCCCCTCCGCCATCGGGCAGAGGCCGCCGAAGACGAACACCTCCACCTCGACCGGCGCCTGCGCCGTCAGGCCCTTGATGTCGGCCACGGTCAACACGCGCGGCAGCACCACGCGCTGCACGCCGAACGCCTCGTGGAACAGGCCGATGGCCTCGGGGTTGGCGGCGGAGGCCTGGACGGACAGGTGCAGGCGCAGGTTCGGGTGCGCGCGCGCGGCGTAGTCCAGCAGGCCGAGGTCGGCCATGATGACGGCGTCGGCGCCCAGGCGCGCGGCGTCGTTCACCGCGCGGTGCCAGGGACCGGCGTTGCCGGCGGCGGGGTAGGTGTTGATCGCCACGAAGACCTTGCGCCCGCGTCCATGGGCGTAGCGGATGCCCTCGGCCAGCTCGTCGCGGGAGAAGTTCAGCCCCGGAAAGTTGCGGGCGTTGGTCTCGTCGCGGAAGCCGCAGTAAACGGCGTCCGCCCCGGCGTCCACCGCCGCGCGGAGTGCCGCCGGCGTGCCGGCCGGGCAGATCAGTTCGAACCCGGTCATGCTCAGCTCCCCCGGCCGGGACGCTGCGCCTGTTCCACGCGCCGCTCCAACGTGTCGAGCCGTGTGAGCACCGGGCCGAGCAGCAGCCGGCGTGCCCCTTCCAGCACGCCCGCCGCCCGCACCGCCCCGCGCCGCAGGCGCGGCACGGCATGGCGCAGCGGGCCGCCGAGCGCGGCAAGGTCGGAGACGAGGTCGATTTCCTCGCCGTCCAGGGCGTTGCGCAATGCCACCACGACGGCGGTGTCGCCCTCGATGCGCAGGGTGCGGCGGAAGAACAGGGCGTCACCGTCGATGCGCCCTTCCAGCAGGTCCATCAAGGCCGGCAGCGGCCCCCGGATGGCGGCCTCGTGCTCCGCCGTCGCACGGTCGGCGATTCTCAGGCGCACGGTGGGGCCGACGGTCAGCAGGAAGCTCACCGGCTGGTCGACCGGGTCCAGCAGCACGCGCGCCTCCGGCATCTCGGCCAGCGTGGCGAAGGCGCGCGGATGGCTGCGCGCCAGCACCAGCATCAGCCGGTCGAGCACCGGCGCGGTCACGCCGGCGCCCAGCCGCGCCGCGGCGCGCAGCGCCACCCCGGCGGCCAGCACCTCCATCCGGCGCACGGCTTCCTCGTCCCTGGAATGTTCAGACATGGTCGGCGCGTTCCTCTCGGCAACGTTGGCAGTTCTCAGCGTCAGCGGCTTTCCGCCCGGCAATTACTTCAGCGAATCCAGTTGTTCGCGATACTCGGCTGCACAGCAAAGGCGCCTCCTTGATCCCGGTCAAGCGGCGGATCGCCGCAGGCCCGTATCGTTCGCCCTGCGGTTGCCGGGCCCGGTCTCCAGTATTCACGGATCTTCCGTGAGTCTAATCGATGCCGGGTCGGCAATTGACCTTTGTCAGATCTTGATTTCGATCAAGCAGGAGAGGGGCGATGTTCTCCCCCGACGCCGCCTTCGGATCGCGCGACCGGCTGTTGCCGGCCGGCGTGCCCTTCGGGTTCTTCGCCGCGGCGCTGGCCTTCCACGCCGCCGGCTGGCTGTTGCTGCTGCTGGGCGGCGAGGCGCTGTTGGGGTTCCGCGGCGGGCCGGGCACGGTGCTGGCGGCGCTGCACCTGTTCACGCTGGGCGTGCTGGCGACCACCGCGATGGGCGCCTCCTACCAGTTGTTGCCGATGGCGACGGTGCGCCCGGTCGGTTCGGCGCGCTGGGCGTGGGCGAGCTTCGCGCTGGCTGTGCCGGGCATCGCCCTGTTCGCCGCCGGGCTGGCGCTGTGGCAGGACGTGCCGGCGGCCCTGGGCGGGCTGCTCGCCGCCGCCGGGCTGGCCGTGTTCGCGGCACTGATGGCCGTCAACCTGTGCCCCGGCGGCGTTGCGGCGCCGGAAATGCGGGTGGTGCGCCACTACGCCTGGGGCGCCCTGGCATCGCTGGCGGCGGCGGCCGGGCTGGGGGTGGCGCTGCTGTGCGACCTGCGCCTGGGCTTCCTGCCGGACCATGCGTCCTTGGCCGGCGTGCACCTGGGGCTGGCCCTGTTCGGCTTCATGGGGATGCTGGCGGCCGGCTTCTCGACCATCCTGGTGCCGATGCTGGCGCTGGGGCCGGCACCGTCTGTGCGGCTCGGCCACGCCTCGGCGGCGGCGGCGGAGGTGGGGCTGGCGGTGCTGGTCGCCGGGGCCTTCCTGCCGGGGCCGTGGCCGACGGTGGCGGCGGTGCTCTGCGGCCTCGCCGCCGTGGCGCTGCACCTCACGGCCATGCGCGCGGTGCTGAAGGCCCGCATGCGCAAGCGCCTGGGCACCGCCTTCCTGCTGATCCGCGTCGCCTGGGCGGTGCTGCCGGTGGCGCTGGCGCTGGCGCTGCTGCCGGCGCTGGGCATCGACGCCTTCAACATGCCGACGGTGTTCGTCGTGCTTGCGGTGTTCGGCTGGCTGCTGACCTTTCTGTTCGGCGTGCTCCAGCGCATCGCCCCCTTCCTCGCCTCGGTGCACGCCACGGTGCCCGGCGGCCGGCCGCCGCTCGTCTCGAAGCTGACGCCGGAGCGGCCGCTGAAAGTCCACGCCGCGTTGCATTTGGCGGCCGTCGCCCTGCTGGTCGCCGGCAACCTGTTCAACGTCGAGGCGCTGGCCCGCTTGGGCGCCCTCAGCGGTGCCGGCGGGGCGGTGGCCCTGCTGATCTTCGCCTTCGCCGTGCGCCGCCGGACCCTTGCCGCCTGGCGGACCGCGCTCTCCAACACCCGTTCCAAACCCGGAGACCTTGCATGCTCCACATGACCTCGCGCATCGGCCGGATGCTGCACGACGACCATCTGGCGACGCTGCGCGCGCTGGAAGACCTCGACGCGCTGCTCGAACGCCAGGGCGACACGCCGCCCGACCTGACGGCGGGGCCGGCGCGCGACGCGCTGGCGGCGATGACCGGCATCGTGCGGGACGAAGTCGGCCGCCACTTCGGCTTCGAGGAGGAGCACCTCTTCCCGGCGCTGCGCGCGGCGGGTCAGGCGGGCATGACGCAGTTGCTGATCTCCGAACACCGCGCCATCCTGCCAGCCGCCGAGGCAGCGGGCGCGCTGGCCGCCCAGGCGCTGGCCGCCGGTGCCTTCGATCCGACGGCGTGGCAGGCATTCGCCGAGCACGCCCGCGAGTTCGTGGAGCGCGAGATGTTCCACATCCAGAAGGAGGAGATGGGCCTGCTTGCCGCCATCGCCGCCCTGATCGGCCCCGACGATGATGCGCGCCTCGCCGAGACCTTCAAGGCGCTGACGTAGCGGGCCTCTACACCGCCCAGGCGAGCGCGGCGTAGCGCGCCGCCTTGCCCAGGGTGACCAGCGGCAGGAACAGCCGCAGATCGACGCGCAGGATGCCGGCGACCAGCGTCAGCGGGTCGCCGACGATCGGCATCCAGGCGAACAGCAGCGACCACACCCCCCAGCGCCCGTACCAGCCGGTCGCGCGGTCGAGCATCGCCGGCTTCACCGGGAACCAGCGCCGGTCGCGGAAGTGCAGAAGGTAGCGCCCCAGCACCCAGTTGATGGTGGAGCCCAGCACGTTGCCCGCCGTCGCCACCGCCACCAGCGCCACCACGTCGTAGCCGCCGGACGCGCGCAGGCCCACCAGCACCAGCTCCGACTGCGCGGGCAGCAGCGTGGCGGCGACCAGTGCGGCCAGGAACAGGCCGCCGTAGGCGGTGATGTCGGTCATCATCCGGCCACCCTAACCCTCCCGCGCCAACTTGGGGGAGGGGACTTTGCACGGCACCCGCTGTTGCCGTTGCCAGCGAGGTGTACCCCGAGGACGCTCCACATGGCCCTGGACCTGACCGTGAAGGCGCTGATCGTCGCCGACGACCTGTCAGGCGCGGCCGACGGCGCCGCCGTCTTCGCCGCCGTGGGCATGGAGGCGGCCGTGCTGCTCGACCCGCGGGCGGTGCCGGACACAGCGTTGGACGCGCCGGTGGACGTGGTGGCGGTCGACCTCGACAGCCGCCGCCTGCCGGCCGATCCCGCCGCCGCGCTGAACGCCGAGGCGGTGCGCCGTCTGCACGCGCCGGGCGGGATCCTGGTCAAGATGATGGACGCCGCGCTGCGTGGCAACTGGGCGGCGGAGACCGTGGCGGCGCGCCGCGCCGCCGCGCCGGACGGGCAGCCGCCGCCGCTCGCCGTCGTCGCCCCCGCCTGCCCGGCGCTGGGCGTGGCCTCCGGTCCGGCTATCCCTGATCCGGCCGCCCCTGATCCGGCCGAGGTGGCGGCGGCGCTGCGCGCCGCCGGGATGCGCGCCGAGGCGGCCGGGACCGACATGCTGCGCGGTGGTGCGGACTCGCTGGCGCACGCGCTTGCCGCCTGGATCGGCGAGGGGGTGGAGGCGGTCGCCTGTGGTGCGGCGACCGACGACGATCTGGCGATGATCGCCGAGGTGACGGCGGTCATGCGCGACCGGCTGTTCTGGGTCGGCTCCGTCGGGCTGGCCCGCCACTTGTCGGCCGTGCTGGGGCTGGCGCACGCTCCGGCGATTCCGGGCGCGCCGCTGCCCACTCCGCTCGACCCCGTGCTGGCGGTGGTCGGCAGCCTGTCTCCCATGGCGCGGGCGCAGGCGGCGGCGCTGGCCGGCGTGAACGGGGTGCGGGCGCTGACTGTTGATCCGGTGACGCTGCGCATCGGTCCCGGCACCGCCGCCTGGGGGCACGCCGAGCGCGACCTGCGCGAGGCGCTGTCGTCCGGTGACGACGTGCTGCTGAACGTGGGTCCCGGCGCCGCCCCCGACCCGCACGAAGCGCACGATCTGGCCGTGGCGCTCGGCCGGCTGATATCCGAGCAGGCGCCGCGCGTCGGCGGCCTGATCCTGACCGGCGACGAGACGGCGCGCGCCGTCCTGGCGGCGCTGGGAGTCGGCGCCTTCCGCCTGCTGGGGGAGGTGGAATCGGGGGTGCCGCTCGGTCTGTCGGAAGGGGCGCGCATTCTGCCCCTCGTCACCAAGGGCGGCGGCCACGGCGACGAGCGCACGCTGGTGCGCTGCCGCGAGCGCCTGCGCGCCCAGGCGCTGCCGCCCGTGCCGGAGGCGGGTACGGGAACGTGAGCCGTTCCCGGGCCCCAACCCTCAATGATCGAAGTGCAGCAGCAGCAGCGCTTCCTCGCCGCGCACGCTGCTGGAAACGCGGTCGGCGGCCTTGACGATCAGGTTGAAGGAGACCGAGCGCATCGCCACCTCGATCGCCGTATCGTCGTCGGTGTCCATGAGCGCCGTCATGTCCACCGCCTCCGCCTTGCCGACCGGCAGCGGCCGGCCGGCGTAGCGCAAGCGTATGTCCAGATTCAGCTCGTCGAAGCTGGCCTCCACCATGACCGGGCCGCGCGCCAGCCCGGCGCGCGCCAGCGCCTCCATCGTCTCGATGGTGCCGAAGGTGGCGCGCTGCACCACATCGCGTCGCGCGCCCCAGGTGCTGCCCTGCTTTTCCAGGAAGTCGTAGATGGCGCCGAGCGACGTCGTGCCCGGCGTGAAGGCCAACTCGGCCCGACGGCCGACGCCGATGCGGAACACGACGTTCAGCAGCAGCGCCGCCACCGCCGCCACCGTCAGCTCGGAATGGAACAGCGGCTCCAGCCAGTCGGGGACGTCGTGGTACAGGCCGGGCACGGCGGTGACGCTGATGCCCAGGATGGTGCTGACGCCGATCACCAGCATGCGCCGCTCGTTCAGCATGCGCGACATGATCAGCTCCATGCCGGCGGTGATCAGGCAGGCGGCGGTGAACACCAGCACCGCCCCCATCACCGGGGGCGGCATGAGGATCAGCAGCGTCGTCAGCTTCGGGAAGAAAGCGGCGGCGATGATCAGCGCCCCGGCGGCGAATCCGATGATGCGGGAGGTGGCGCCGCTGGCGAAGGCCAGTCCGATGTTGGCCGACGACAGGCCGTTGCCCATGCCGCCGCCCAGCGCCCCCAGCGTCGTGGCCAGCCCGTCGGCGAAGACGCCGCGGCTGACGACCGGCATCTCCGTGCGCGCCCAGTGCGCCTTGTTCATCTTGTCCAGCGTGATGACGCAGCCCACCACGTCCATCATCGACAGGAGGATGCCGATGAAGATCGGCAGCAGCGCCTCGATCCCGATGCTGAGCGCCGGGATCTGCGGCACCGGCATGGCCAGCAGCGGCGCGCCGGCCAGCCGCTCCCCCAGATCGACCGGCAGGCGGCCGAGCGCGGCCGCCACGGCGTATCCGGCGACGCAGCCGATCAGCATGGCATACAGCCGCGTCTGCCCCTTGCCCCACACCGACAGCAGCACGATGCTGCCCAGCGTGGCGAAGCCCACCGCCAGGGCGCCGGGGTCGACGTCCATCCCCGCATGCTCGTAGCCGGTGAAGCGGGTGACGCCGCCCTTCACCATCGACACGCCCAGCATCATCACCGCCACGCCGCACACCTCCGGCGGGAAGAAGCTGCGCAGCCGCGGCAGCAGGCGCGCCAAGCCCATCTGCATGATCCCGCAGGCCGCCAGCGTGCCGCACGCCATGCCCAGCCCGCCGCTCCGCGCCGCCGCCAGGAAGGCCGGCATGACGATGGGGTTGGGAATCGACACCGCCAGGAAGCCGCTGCCCAGCCGGCTGGCCTGCAGCAGCGTGGCGGTGCCGGCCGCCAGCACGGCGGTGGTGACGAAGTGGTAGGTGTCGTCCACGGACAGGCCGATCTCGGCCGCGGCGATCACCGGGTACAGCATGAACATCAGCGCCAGAACCATGTGCTGGACCGCCAGCACCGTCAGCGGCCGCGTCGGCGGCCGTTCGTCGAGCGCGTAGAGGAGGTTCTGCGGGCGGTCTTGCATGATCGATCGGCACGGCGCTGTGATTCGAAGAGTCACGATCGGCTGGCACCGCTGAACAAACCGTTAGCGCACATTGGGGACGGCGGGGAAGGTTAATGCGCTGAAACCAACCCCGCGTATCCGCCGGTCTTCGATTTGCGCTATGATCGGGGTCAGTGCTTCGATCTGGAAGGGTGTGAGTGCATGGCCGGTGCCGGTCTGGCCCGCTTCGACGCCGAAGGGCGCCTCGCCGGGATGAACCGGGCGTTCGCCGAGTGCCTCGGTGGCGACGGGCGTGCCCCTACGCTGGCGGAGATGCTGGCCGTGCGGATGGCGGAGGGCGGGGTCGCCGACCCGCTCGGCCGTGGCGCCGCCGCCCTGGTGGCGCGGCTGGAAGCCGGCGAGATGGCGGCACTGCGCTGCCGCGAGGGCCGCTGGCTGGGCCTGACGATGGTGGCGGAGGACGGCGGCTGCATCGTGACGGCGGCCGACCTGAGCGCCGCGGTGGCGGAGCAGAGGCTGCTGGGCGGTCGCGAGCTCGGCGAGAAGCAGGCGCTGCTGGAAACCACCTTCGACGCCATGGTGGACGCCGTCGCCGGCTTCGACCTCGACCTGCGGCTGGTCGTGTGCAACCGCCTGTACGGCGAGATGTTCCGCCTGCCGGCCGAGCTGATGCGAACCGGCACCGCCTTCGACGCCATCGTCCGCTTCATGGCCGAGCGGGGCGACTACGGCACGGTCGACGTCCCCTCCTTCGTCGCCGGGCGGGTCGCGGTGGCGCGGCGCACGGACACCTTCGACTTCCGCTTCACGCTGTCCGACGGCAAGGTGTTCGACGCGCGGCACAGCCCCCTGCCGGGCGGCGGCTTCCTCCGCCGCTACAGCGATATCACCGAAGCTGCGCGGGTGGAGGAGGCGCAGCGCTCCATCCTGGAGGCGATCGCCTTCCCGCTGGTGGTCACGCGCATGGCGGACGGCATCGTGGTCGCCGCCAACGAGCCGGCCGGCTACCTGTTCGGCGCCCCCCTGCACGAGGTGATCGGCCGCGCCAGCGCCCGAAGCTTCTACAACGACCCGGAAGCGCGTGCGCGGATGATCGAGCGGCTGCGCGAACAGGGCGGCCGGATCGACAATTTCGAGGCGCGGATGCGCGCCAGCGACGGGCGCACCTTCTGGGCGCTGCTGTCGGTGCGCACCTTCCGTTTCCACGGCATGGACGCCATTCTCACCTGCATCAACGACATCTCCGAGCGCAAGCGGATCGAGCTGGAGCTGGCGGCCAGCCGCGAGCTGTTCGAACAGGCGATCCGCGCGGCGCGCGACGGCATCTCGCAATGGGACCTGCAGACCGGCGAACTCTGGTTCTCGCCCCAATGGTGGGCGCTGCTGGGCTATGGCGAGGACGAGATGGTCAACACGCTGGAACGCTGGAATGAACTGGTCCTGGAGGACGACCGGGCGGAGTCGCTGCGTATGGCGGAGGACTTCGCCGCCGGCCGCCGCGACGACTGCCAGATCCTCCAGCGTTTCCGCCACAAGGACGGGCGCATCGTCCACCTCTACACCCGCGCCATCAAGATGACGGATGCCGACGGCGCCACCGTCAAGCTGATCGGCTCGCACACCGACGTGACCGAGCGCATCCGCGCCGAGGAGGAGGTGCGCGCCGCCAAGGAAGAGGCGGAGCGCGCGCTGAAGGAACTGAAGGAAGCGCAGGCGCACCTCGTCCAGTCCGAGAAGATGGCGGCGCTCGGCTCCCTGGTGGCCGGTGTGGCGCACGAGATCAACACGCCCATCGGCATCGCGCTGACCGGCGCTTCTCTGCTGGCCGAGCGCACGGGGGTGATTCGCCGCAGCTTCGAGGTCGGCAAGCTGCGCAAGCCGGACTTCGCCGACTACATCGACACCGCCGCCGAGGCGACGCAGCTCATGATGCTGAACGTCGACCGCGCCGCCCAGCTCATCCAGAGCTTCAAGCAGATCGCCGTCGACCAGGCAAGCGAGGAGCGCCGCGTCTTCGACATGCGCGACTACATCCACGAAGTGCTGCGCAGCCTGGGCGTGCGGCTGAAGAAGGCGGCGCACACGGTGGAGGTGCGGTGCCCGGACGACCTCGTGCTCGACAGCTATCCGGGGGCGCTCAGCCAGGTGCTGACCAACTTCGTCATGAACTCGATCATGCACGGTTACGCGCCGGGGCAGGCGGGGCGGTTGACGGTCGTGGTGGCCCGGCTATCGCCGGACGAGGTGGAACTGCGCTATTCCGACGACGGCCGCGGCATCCCGCCGGCCCTGCACGGCCGGGTGTTCGAGCCGTTCTTCACCACCAGCCGCGGCACCGGCGGCAGCGGTCTGGGGCTGAACATCGTCTACAACATCGTCACGCGCACGCTGAAGGGCCGCATCACGCTGGACAGCGCGCCGGGCCGCGGCACCACCTTCACCCTGCGCTTCCCCCGCGTGGCGCCGGACGACCGTAGCGGAGAGGGCGCGGCGGGGTAGCCGCTATCGCGGACGCAGGATGGTGCAGTCGCGCTTGGCGGCCGTCAGTCCTTCGCAGAATTGCGCCGCCTCGGCGCGGTCGGTGAAGCCGACGCGCAGGTGGACCAGCGGGCGCCGACCCTCCGCGGGAGGCTGCGCGACATAGATCGGCTCACGCCCCTGGAACAGTAGCGGATGCTTGCGCAGCAGCCGGTCCCACTCGTTCTGCGCCATGGTCTCGCTGGGGAATGCCGCAAGCTGGACGCGCACGCCACCGGCGGCGGGGGGCGCGGCCGTTGCCGGGCCGGCCGGCGGCGCTATGGTGACCGGCGCCGCGGTGACCGGCGTGCGGACCGCCGCAGCGGGCGGCGACGCACCGGGGGCCGGATGCCCGGCCGAGGCGCCGCCCTGGACGCGGGCCTCGCGGTAGTAGGCAAGGTTGCGCTGCACGTCCGCTTCGGCGAGGTCGAGGCGGGCGACGCGCGCGGCGTCCGCCTCGCGGCCGGCAAGGCCGTAGGCCAAAGCCAGATTCTGCCGCACCTGCGGCGTGGCCGAAGGCTGGGCCGCCAGCGGCTCCAGGATCGCGATGGCTTCGGCGTGTTCGCCGGACAGCGCCAGGGAGAAGCCCAGATTGTTGCGGGTGGCCGGGTCGTCCGGCGCGATCGCCAGGGCGGCACGGAACTGCTCCTGCGCGCCGCGGTGGTCGCGCATCATGTCCTTCGCCACGCCCAGCCCGTTCAGCGCCTTGCGGTCCTTGGGATCGCGGGCGAGTGCCGCGGCGTACTGGCGCGCCGCCTCCTCCGGCTGCTCCAGCGCGATCAGCGCGCGGCCATAGCCGCGCAGTGCGTCGGCGTTGCCGGTGTCGCGGGACAGCGCCTGGCGCCAGACGTCCAGCGCCTCGCGCGAGTTGCCCATGTCGACCAGAACGGCGCCCAGCGCGATCAGCGGTTCGACCCGGTTCTGGCTGGCCTGGTGCGCGCGCCGGTACATGGTGGCGGCGCTGAACAGGTCGCCCTGGGCGCGGGTGGTATCGGCGATGCGCATCAGCGCATCGTAGGTCTGCCCGCCGGACGTGCGCTCGCCCTCCTTCGCCGTCTGGCAGGCCGACAAGGCGAGGGAGACGACCAGCAGCGCCGCCGGGAGCATGAGGCGGGCGCGCGCCTTGCAAGAGAAGATGGTGCTCACGGCGCGACGATATCCCATGGTTGTGGGGTCTCAACTTTCTGGCGTCAGAGTTAAGAAAACTTAAACACTTCGGAACTTAGGGTATTTCCGACAATTCGCGGCCGCGACAGAAGTGCATCCCTGGGCTATGACCACGCTTGAACATGCTCCGCCGGAGGACCTCGCCCGCAAGGACAAGGCGACGGCGTCTCAAATGTATCACGAAATCGCGCGGATCATCGAGCGGATGCATCGCCGCTTTCTCGATGTTTTGCGAATCGAGCTGGGCCGCATCGGCATCGACGACATCAGCCCGGTGCAGGTGATGATGCTGCTGAACATCTCGTCCGGCGAGATCAGCGTGCGTGACCTGATCGAGCGCGGCTACTACCTGGGTTCCAACGCGTCGTACAATCTCAAGCAACTCGTCGATACGGGCTACGTCGACCGCTCGGCCTCGCCACGCGACAAGCGCGCCGCGCGCCTCAAGCTGTCGGCCCGCGGCGCGGAGCTGTGCGAACGGCTGCGCGCCATGTCCGGCCTGCACGCCGAGGCGCTGATCCAGGGCGACGGCGACCTGCAGGACTTCGAAACCACCTACCGCACGCTTCGTCGCCTGGAGCGCAAGTGGACGGACGTCATCCGCTCCGACGAGAGCGAGCCGTTCTGACACGGGCGTGCCGTGCATCCGCCGCGCGCTCAAGGTTCATCCGCGATCGCCTGCAGGGCGGCCCGGTCGCCGCGGAAGCGGTTGGGCCGCAGTTCGGTCACCACGCCCTGGCGCTTCAGCTCGGCCACCATGCGGCTGGCCGTCTCCGTCGTGATGCCCAGCATGGCGCCGACGTCCTCGCGGCCGAACAGGTCGCATTCCGACCGTGCGTCCTCGCCCAGCAGCGTCAGGAACAGCCGCGCCACCCGCGCCCTGGCGCCGCCCGTGCCCAGCTCCACCAGGAAGGCGTCGGCGCGCTCCACCGCCTGCTGCCAGCGGCGCATGAGCTGCTGGTGCAGGCGCGGCGTCTCCTCCGACAGGCGCTGGATCACCGCGCGCGGGATGCGGCAGGTGAGCACCGGGTGGATGGCGATGGCCGCGTGCTGGTAGGGCTGGCCCAGCACCACCTCCAGCCCTGCCGTGTCGCCCCGGCGCAGCAGGCGCACGATGCGCTGGCCGCCATTGGGCAGGTATTGCACCAGCTTCACCAATCCCGAGCGAACGGTGAACAGCGCCGCCGGCTCGTCCCCCGCGTGGTAGAGCGCTCCGCCGGCCTGCACCTGCAGAACGTCGATGGGCAGGTGGATCAGGTTGAAGTCGGCCTCGGCCAGGTCGGCGAACAGGGCAAGGTCGCGGATACCGCAGCCCTTGCAGTCGGCCATGCCCTTCCAGGCGGCGGCGATGTCGTTCTTCCTCACGTCGGGTACCCTGCAGTCCATGCGGGTGATTGTGGCATGTTATCGCACGCGCGCAAACGCCGCCGCCAGCGGGTCGCAAAACGGTTATCGTGCGGGCATCCCGGCCGTCCCCGTTTCGGAGCCTTTTCCATGAAGTTCGCCATCGCCACCCAGGACGGCGCCACCATCGCCACGCACGGCGGCCGCACCCGCTGCTTCCTGCTGTTCGACGCCGAGAGGGGCGCCGAGCCGGTCGCCGCCGGCCGCCTCGACTTGGCGGAGGACATGGTTCTGCACCTGCACGGCGACGGCAAGCCGCACCCCATCGACGCGGTTGCCGTGGTGGTCGCCGGCATGTCGGGCCAGGGCTTCGTCAACCACATGCGCCGCCGCGGGATCGAGCCGGTGGTGACGGCGGAGAGCGATCCGGCGCGGGCGATCCGCGATTATCTGGCCGGCACGGTCAAGCCGGCCCCGGCGCCCGAGCACCCGCACGCCCACCACGAGGGCGGGCATCACCATCATCATTGACGGGGGCGCTAGATCGGGAAGCTGACCGCGGCGGTGGTGCCGGAGGAGTCGGAGTCGGTGGACAGCGTGTCGCCGAGCTGCGCGGCCAGCGCCTCCGCCAACATCAGCCCGTCGTCGGAGGTGGTGTCGAACCCGGCCGGCAGGGCGCGCCCGTTGTCCTCGACCACGAGGCGCGCGCGCGTGTCGCTCTGCCGGGTCACCGCCACGTTGATCCAGCCCTTTTCCGGGAAGGCGTGGTGCAGGCTGTTCGACACCAGCTCGGCGATGATGAGGCCCAGCGGCATCGCCTCATAGAGGCCGACGACGATCGGCTCCGCCGACACGGTGATCGGGATGTTGGCCAGCCCGCCCGGTGTGCCGGCCTTCACCGCTTCGCACAGCCCTTCGACGTAGCGGCCGAGTTCGACGTGCGTGCCCGACCCGGTCTCGTGGAGCTGGCGGTAGAGAATCGCCAGCGCCTCGATGCGCACCAACGTTTGTTCATAGGCGACGCGGGCGTCGGGGTCGCGGATGCGGCCGGCCTGCAGCTTCAGCAACGAAATGACGAGCTGCAGGCTGTTCTTGGCACGGTGCTGCAGCTCGCGGAGTTCGGCTTCCAGCTCGCGAACGCGCTGTTCCGGCGGGGCGTCCGGGGGTTCGGACCCGCTGGCCGGGCGATCGGGTGGCATGGCAACCGGAATGCACCTGTGCGACATCGAAAGGACCTGGTTTTCGCCTCGGGGCAGCATCGGGGACGCGGCTTCAGTCAATTTATGCACTCCCGCGCGGGGGCGGCGTGGCTCAGAAGAAGTAACCCCGCCAGCATAGGCGGATCGGCCGTGCCGGATGCCGCCGCTCCGCGCGCAAGGGAGTAGCGGGGCCGGCGTAAACCGCATGGAACGTTTCCACCCGATCACGTACCGTGCTTGAGTGCGCCCATGATCCGTTCTGTCCTGTTGCTCCGCCGGCGTCGTCCCCGTGCTTTCTGGCTGGGAGTCAACGCCACCCTCCTGGCCGTGGCGCTGCTGGTGGCGGCCAGTTGCATGAGCACGCGCCAGGGCGTGGCCGCGGTTTCGCGCCCCATCGCCGTGGAGGGCGGGCCGGTGATCTCCAGTGGCTTGGCGTACCGTGGCGGCATCGAGATCATCGGGACCGGCGTCAAGGGCCTGTCGGGCCTCGTGATCGGGGACGGCGGACGACGCCTCACCGCCGTGAACGACAACGGCAAGGTGGTGCAAGCGCGGCTGCTGTACGACGACGCGGGGCGCCTGTCCGCAGCCGCTGACCTGACCGTGCGCGCGCTGCCCGGCACCGCGTTCGTAACGGGCCGGCCGCGCCGCAGCGACTCCGAGGATCTGTCGCGGCTGCCGGACGGGGGATGGCTCGTCTCCTTCGAACGCGACCACCGCATCGAGCGCTATGCCGGTGGCGATGACGGTCCGTCCGGCTCCCCCACTGAACTGCCGCCCCCGCCGGGGCTGGAGAGCGCGCCGTTCAACGGCGGTATCGAGGCGCTGGCGGCGCTGCCCGACGGCCGCGTGCTGACGTTGGAGGAGGGTGACGACGACGGCCGGCCGGAGCGGCGCGGCTGGATCGGCGCGCCGCCGCTGTCGCTGCCGCGTGCGTGGGGGCCGGTGACCTACCGCGCGGCCCCCGGCTTCCGCCCGACCGGTGCGGCGGTGCTGCCGTCCGGTGATGTGCTGGTGCTGGAGCGGCGGATTTCGCTGCTGGGCGGCTGGGGCGGGCGCATCACGCGCGTGCCGGCGGCCTCGCTGCGCCCCGGCGCCACGCTGGTGGGCGAGGAGATGGCGCGCCTGGAAGCGCCGCTGCCCGTCGACAACTACGAGGGCATCTCGGCGGTGACCGGCCCGCGCGGGGAAACGCTGGTCTACGTCGTATCCGACGACAATTCGAGCCCGCTCCAGCGCACCCTGCTGCTGATGTTCGCCCTGGACGGGGAGTGAAGGGGCGGAGCGTCGCCCCCTACAGCCGTACGGACTGCGAGGCGTAACGCTCGGCCGTGCTGTGCTGGATGCTGCCGAGGACGACGGCGGCGCCGACGGCGATCAGCACGGCGGCGGCCAGACCGATGACGATGGACTTCATGGCGGACTCCCTCCTTGTTTACCCAGGAGTATGGGCTCGGAACGGCCGTCGCGCCAGTGGCAAGGTCACGGCGTTCAGGGGCCGCCGGCGGCCCTGCGCAGGTAGGCGACGAGGTCGGCGCGCTGCTGCGCGTCGCTGATGGTTTGCAGCGGCATTTTGCTGCCCGGCGCCATGACGTCCGGCCCCACCTCGAACAGGCGGGCGACCGTCTCCTCGGTCCACACAATGCCGCTGTCCTGGAGCGCGGGGGAGTAGCGGTAACCTTCCACCGCGCCCGCCTTGCGGCCGAACACGCGCCACAGCGTGGGGCCGGCGCGCCGTCCGCCGTCCGGCGTCAGCGTGTGGCAGACGGCGCAGGCACGGAACAGCGTCTCGCCCTTGGCCGGGTCGCCGGGCGGCAGGGGATCGGCGCGCGCGGGCAGGGCGGCGAACAGGACCGCACCGGCGAGGAATGCCAGCCGCGGGCGCATGGGGTCACGCCTCGTCCGGCTCGACGACGTCGAGGCCGACGACCTCGGTGTTGATGAGCAGCTTGCCGGCGTGCTCGAAGTTCACCGTGACGCGGTGGCCGACCGCCGACTGGACTTGGCCCAGGCCCCAGTCGGGACGGGAAGGGTGGCGCACCCAGGCGCCAGGAACCAGCGTGTCTTCCATGGCCGGCGTCGTCTCCGAATTTCCGTTGTGGCTCAGCATGCCGTGGCGGCCGGGCGCCTCCGGATGTTACAAGAAGGAGGCGCGGGCCGGAAAGTTCCCGTCGCCCCGCCTGTTTCTTCCTTTCGTAGTACCGGACCCCGCCATGCCCCTGGACATCCGCGTCGTCGAGTTGCTCACCTCCCGTTTCTGCCACGACCTCGTCAGCCCGGTCGGCGCCATCCGCAACGGCCTGGAACTCATCGAGGAGATGGACGAGGGCGAGCCGAACCCCGCTTTCATGGGCGAGGCCATCAAGCTGATCGACCATTCCTCGGGCCAGGCGGACCGGCGGCTGCGCCTCTTCCGCCTCGCCTACGGGCTGGCCGGGCGCGAGATGCGCGGCTTCGTCGACGCGCGCGCCGCAGCATTGGGCTGGACCGAGGGCGGCAAGACGCGCGTCGACTGGCCGCAGGGCATTCCGCACGACATGGCCGGCGGCAAGCCGGGGCTGGGCAAGACGCTGCTGAACGTCGTTGTCCTGGCCGAGGAGGCGCTGACCCACGGCGGCGCCGTGCTGGTGGGGGGGCAGGGCGACGAGTTCTCCGGCCGCGTCACCGTGACCGCGCAGGGCCGTCCCGGCAACCTGAACCCGGACGCGGCGGCGGCGCTGGCCGGCACGACGGCGGTGGACGACCTGACGGCACGCACGGTGCACGCCTACGTCACCGGCCGCTTCGCCGAATACTATGGCCTGCGCCTGTCCGCCGCTCCGGCCGGGCATGAGACGCTGGTGTTCACGCTGGAATGGTGACGCTCACAGCTGCTTGAAGATCTTCGTCTCCACCACGACCTGCTCGACGCCGCCGGTGGTCTGGTGGGCGGTGGTGCGCAGGGTGACCGCCAGATTGTGGCGGGCGGCGCGGGCCAGCACTTCGTTCAGCTTCGTCACCGTCTCGCGCACCTCGCGCGCAAGCTGCTCGTCCTTCATGCGTCCTCCTGTGACAACGTGGGCAGCCCTTCATGGCACGGCGGGCCTACCGGCGTCCCACCCTTTCGAGTAAGACACTTTTAATCAGTGTTTGACAGGCTCCGGGCGTGCTGGAAGGGTCGGTTTGCGGCCGTCCGAAGCCGCGCGCCGTCGGTCGCAATCAAGGGCCGGGGATGACAATGAAGGCCTGGGGAAGACGCCATGGATGATCTGCTCAGTGAATTCCTGACGGAAACAAACGAAAACCTGTCGGTCCTCGACGTCGAGCTGGTACGGCTGGAGCAGAATCCCAACAATCCCGAGCTGTTGTCGAACATCTTCCGCTTGGTCCACACGATCAAGGGAACCTGCGGCTTCCTTGGCCTGCCGCGCCTGGAGAAGGTGGCGCATGCGTCGGAGAACGTGCTGGGCAAGTTCCGTGACGGCGAGCTGACCATCAACCCGGCGGCCGTGTCGCTGATCCTGCAGGCGCTCGACACCATCAAGGGCCTCCTGGCCGTGCTGGAGGCCACCGAGGCCGAACCGCCGGGCGACGACAACGATCTCATCATCCGCCTGAACGACTGCGCCGAGGGCAAGCTGACCGGCGCCGCCGCGGCCGCTCCGCCCCCGCCGCCCCCGCCGCCGGCCGCCAAGAAGGAAGAGGTGGAGGTCCCCTCCGTCTCCCTGGAGGAGCTGGAGGCCGCCTGGAACGCCGCTCCCGGTCCGAGCACGGCGCTGACCCCCGTCGCGCCGCCGGAACCGGATCCGGAGCCTTCGCAGGAACTGGCCGTGCCGGAGCCCGAACCGGCGCCCGCCCCCTCCAAGATGCCGGTCCCGGCCGCCCAGGCGGCGTCGTCCGGCGGTGGCGGCAGCAACGACGAGGTGCGCGAGGCCGGCAACAAGGAATCGGCGGTTGCCGCGCAGACCATCCGCGTCAACGTCGACCTGCTCGAAAACCTGATGACCATGGTCTCGGAGCTGGTGCTGACGCGCAACCAGCTTCTCCAGATCCTGCGCTCGCAGAAGGAGAGCGAGTTCGCGGCGCCGCTGCAGCGCCTGAACCACGTGACGTCGGAGCTGCAGGAAGGCGTCATGAAGACGCGCATGCAGCCGATCGGCAACGCCTGGGCCAAGCTGCCGCGCTTGGTGCGCGACCTGTCGCACGAACTGAGCAAGAAGATCGACCTGCAGATGCTCGGCGCCGACACCGAGCTGGACCGCCAGGTGCTGGAGCTGATCAAGGATCCGCTTACCCACATGGTGCGCAACTCGGCCGACCACGGCCTGGAGACCCCGGCCGAGCGCCTGCGCGCCGGCAAGCCGGAGACCGGCCGCGTCACGCTGAACGCCTATCACGAGGGCGGCCACATCATCATCGAGATCCAGGACGATGGTAAAGGCCTGGCGATCGACAAGATCAAGCAGAAGGCCATCCAGAACGGGATGGCGTCGGAGGCCGAGCTGGCGGCCATGTCCGACCAGCAGATCATCCAGTACATCATGAAGCCGGGCTTCTCGACCGCCACCAAGGTGACCAGCGTGTCGGGCCGCGGCGTGGGCATGGACGTCGTCAAGACGAACATCGAGAAGATCGGCGGCACGATCGAGATCAAGTCGGTCCAGGGCAAGGGCTCGACCTTCGTCATCAAGATCCCGCTGACGCTGGCCATCGTCTCCGCCCTGATCGTCGAGTGCGCGGGCGAGCGCTTCGCCATCCCGCAGATCAGCGTGGTGGAGCTGGTGCGCGCCGCCAGCGACAGCGAGCACACGATCGAGCGCCTGAAGGGCACGCCGGTCCTGCGCCTGCGCAACCGCCTGCTGCCGCTGGTCAGCCTGCAGACGCTGCTGCGCCTGGAGGACGAGGAGAACGCCAAGAAGGACGGCGACGAGACCTTCATCGTCGTCACCCAG
>DASPIO010000171.1:0-34184 GCA_035629155.1 Azospirillum sp.
GCGGCCAGGGTGTTCTGGGACGTGGTCGACTTACCGATGCCGCCCTTACCGTAGAAAGCGATCTGGCGAAGGCTCATGAGGGTCGCTCCTTTGCTTTGAAGGGTCCGTTGTCTCGTCGCGGCGGGATGGCGCCGCTTCCGGACTACCTAAAGCAAGGGGCGTGCCAACTCGGGATTGGCGTCATAACGAGTTGATTCGTAACAGGAAATTGAGTCGCTCCGGCATTTGTCCGGGCGCCGGCGCCCTGTGACATACACGACAAAACCCTATTTTTTGTCTGGTCAATGTCGGGTCTAAAACAGGACGAATCCGGGTCTGATTAGACGGTGGCCCCGCCGGAGCCTTCGCGGGCCGCCGCGATGCGGGCGGCCAGCATGTCGCGCACCTTCAGGCGGCCGACGTCGCCCAGCAGCAGCACCAGCTCGTCCGCGCGCGGCATCAGCCGGGCCATCAGCGCCGGGTCGCCGACGGCGCCCGACAGCGCCTCGGCGCACTGGCGGCCGAGCATGGCGGATTGCAGGCCGAGGTAGTCGCGCAGCTCGTCCAGCTCTTTCGGCCGGCGGTCGTGGCCGAGGCGGTCGCAGAACCGGTACAGCCACTTGATCTTGCGCAGCAGCGCCACGAACAGCAGGTCGTCGAAGTCGGCCGAGGCCAGCGTGCGCGTGGTGAGCTGCACCAGCGCCTCCGCCAAGCGGACAATGGCCTCGACGTAGTCGTCGAGCGCCTCCTCGTCGGCGACCTTGACGAAGGGGGTGGCCTCCTCCTCGTGCGCCTGGAGGGAGTCGAGGATGCGTAGCGCCACGACGATCAGGCTGTCGATCCGGGCGATCACCTGCAGGCTGTCGCGCAGGGTGAGCAGGTTGCGCTCGCGCACGAAGCCGTTGATCGCCGCCGCCGCCTGCCGCAACGCCAGCCGGGCCACCCGCCGCGACTGGTAGGCCAGCGCCTCCAGCGCCGGGCTGCGCGCCCCCAGCGTCTCCAGGATGAGGCGCAGCGCTTCCAGCCGCAGCAGCGTGTGCGAAAGTTCGCCAAGGGTGCCGGAGTGGTCGGCGGGCTGGCTGGTGGTCTGGCCGGTGGTCTGGCCCAGGCCGGACGCCCGCTGCACCATCGATCGGCTGTCCTCGATCACCGCGTCGATCACCGCCAGCGCGTGCTGCCGCCCGGCCCCGCGCAGCACGCCGATCATGGTGCGCATGGCGTTGGCGAGGTCGATGGCGCTGGGCAGGCCGCCCTCCTGTCCGGCGCCCGCTTCCGCTTCCAACGGGCGCAGCACGCCGACGAGGCGGTCCAGCATGTGCTCGCGCGCGGCCGGCAGCAGGACGTCCAGCAGGATAGGGGCGGCGTGCCTCATCGTCAGTTCGTGCAGCCGCGCCGGCGACTGCCCGACCAGCCCGTGCAGCGGGTTGGTGCCGGCCGCCAGCGAGGCGCGCCGGCGGTAGGGGTCGAGCAGCGCCAGCAGCGCCTCCGCCCGGTCGAGCGTCAGCGGTTGGCGCAGGAGCGCGGCGGCCTTGATGGCGTCCTGCGCCTCGCGCGCATGGCGCAGCTTGCGGGCGCTCAGGCGCATGGGGCTCGCGGGCTCCCTGGCTGGTGCGGCGGCTGGTGCGGCGCGCAGCGGGGTGGCGCCGTGTCCACCGGCCGCCGGCGGTGCCGGCACCGCCCGGAGACGGGAGGCTCCCCCACGCCGTGCCGGCCAGAAACCCATCCTCCCCTCCCGCCGTGGCAAGTCCCGTGCCGCATATCGCCTTGCGATGACTTTACCTTCGTCGGCACGGGCAGTCTCTTAATCATCGCGCAGATAGGGGGTGGAAGCAAATGCATCATTTTTAACTTTCCTCCTATCCGTTTTTAGTAACAAGAGTTTCCTTCTGGTCTGCGACGAATTTGTTGGCGTTTTTCCCGAAAATGTCACGGAAGGGCCTGCGGCCCACGGTCGCGGCCGAATCGCTTCGATAGCGAAGCCTTGGCTGCGGCCAAGAAACCATATTAAAAATGCGGTCATGGCGGACGGCGGCGACATGACGGCGGGTGGCGGAGGCGCGGGCGAAGGCGGGGCGGCCCGCCCGGACTCGCTGTTGGCCCTGCGCGGCCACCGCACCAACATGGTCGGCGTGCCGGCGGAGGTGCTGTCCACCACCGCGTTCAACGCGTCCCCGCGCATCCTGCGCATCCATGGCACGCGCGGCACGCACGGCGACCTGTTCGAGGCGCTGGACGAGGTGCCGACGGCCGACGCCGCGGCCGAGGTGTTCCAGGGCTACATGGCGCGGACCTTCGGCCTGAACCCGGACTTCTCGGGCGCCGAGGGCAGCGACGGCAAGCGGCGCTTCCGCGCCAGCTACCTGCGGCTTCTCAAGGGCTGGATGTTCGATTCCAACGCCACCGAGGGCGCGGTGCTGAAAGGGTGGGCGGAAAGCCGCTTCGGCCTGCTGCCCACCTGGCACAAGGAGCCGATCCGCCGCTTCGCCTCCGAGGCGTGGCGCACCTATGGGGAGGAGAAGACCTCCACCCGCTTCCACAACAACCACATCGATCTCCAGCTCGACCTGCTGTACGAGTATTGCCAGTGGTGGATCCGCCGCGGCTGGCCCGACGCGCCGATGCCCGCGCGCGCCCAGGCCATCAAGCTCTACCGTGGCGTCAACGGGGTGGACGAGCACCACGTCATCGAACGGCCGGACAAGCGCACGGCGGTGCTGCGCCTCAACAGCCTCTCCTCCTTCTCGATCGAGCGTGACATCGCCGGCCAGTTCGGCGACTACATCCTGGAAACCCAGGTGCCGATCGTGAAGATCGTCTTCTTTCGCGACATCCTGCCCCGCTACCCGTTTCGCGGAGAAGGGGAATACCTTGTCGTGGGTGGCGACTATCGCGTGTCAGTGTCGCATTTCTGATGTCGCATTTCTGACAGGGCCGGCCGCGGCCCGATCCTTGCAGGCTTTTCCGACATGACCGACGCAACGCTTCGTTCCCGGGCGCTGGGCGCCTACCTCGGGCTCGCCTGCGGCGACGCCCTGGGCGCCACCGTGGAATTCCTGACCAAGGGCGAGATCGCCCACCAGCACGGCGTGCACAAGCACATCAAGGGCGGCGGCTGGCTGCGCCTCAAGCCGGGGCAGGTCACCGACGACACGGAGATGTCGCTGCACCTCGGCCGCGCCATCCTGGCCGGGCCGGAGTGGGACGCCAAGCGCGCCGCCGACGAGTTCGCCCTGTGGCTGAAGGGGCACCCGGTCGATGTCGGGGATACGACACGGCGCGGCATCCGCCGCTACATCATGCACGGCACGCTGTCGGAACCGGCGTCGGAGCACCACGCCGGCAACGGTGCGGCCATGCGCAACCTGCCGGTCGTGCTGGCGACGCTGGGCGACGACGCGGCGTTCCGCACCTGGTCGCTGGAGCAGGCGCACATCACGCACAACAACCCGCTGTCCGACGCCGCCATCCTGACGCTGGGCGCCATGGTGCGCCGCCTGCTGCTGGGCGGCGGCGTCAAGGACGTGCGGGAGGAGTCCAATGCGCTGGTCGCCGCGCACCGCGCGTTCAAGTTCCAGCCCTACCGCGGCCTGTCCACCGCCTACATCGTCGACACGATCCAGACGGTGTTCCACTACTATTTCCAGACCGACACGGTGGAATCCTGCATCGTCGAGACGGTGAACCAGGGCGGCGACGCCGACACCACCGGCGCCATCGCCGGCATGCTGGCCGGCGCCACCTACGGCGTGGAGGCGATCCCGCCGCGCTGGCTCAAGAAGCTCGATCCCAAGGTGCACGACGAGATCCGCGCGCAGGTCGACGGCCTGCTGACCCGTGCGCCGCTGTTTTCCAAAGGGTGACCGTATGGCCGAGGTGATCTTTTACGAAAAGCCGGGCTGTGGCGGCAACGCGCGCCAGAGAAAGCTGCTGGAGGAGGCCGGGCACCGGCTGGACGTCCGCGACCTGCTGTCCACGCCGTGGACGCGCGAGACCCTGCGCCCGTTCTTCGGCGACCGGCCGGTGGCCGCGTGGTTCAACCGCGCCGCCCCGGCGGTGAAGTCCGGTGCGGTGGTGCCAGAGGGTCTTGACGAGGACGCGGCGCTGGCGATGTTGCTGGCGGCGCCGCTGCTGATCCGCCGTCCGCTGATGCAGGTGGGCGAGCGGCGGGAGTGCGGCTTCGACGCCGACGCGGTGGACGCCTGGATCGGTCTGGCGAGCAAGCCGGCCGGCACCGTCGAGGGGTGTCCGAAACCCGACATGCCGCCCTGTCCGGTGCCCGCCAAGGGGTGACGGGCGCGGCGGAACGTCGTAGGTTGGGTTGAGAAAACCCAACGGTCAGGTCACCACCATGTGCGAACTCCTGGGCATGAGCGCCAACGTGCCCACGGACATCTGCTTCAGCTTCACCGGGCTGATGAACCGCGGCGGTCGCACCGGGCCGCACCGCGACGGCTGGGGCATCGCCTTTTACGAAGGCAAGGGCTGCCGCACCTTCCACGACCCCGCGCCGAGCTGTGAATCGGAGATCGCCCGGCTGCTGCGCGCCTATCCGATCAAGAGCTGCGTCGTCATCTCGCACATCCGCCGCGCCAACCGCGGGCGTGTGGGGCTGGAGAACACGCATCCCTTCACGCGCGAACTGTGGGGGCGGGTGTGGACCTTCGCCCACAACGGCCAGCTCAAGGGCATCAAGCGCTTTGCCCTGGGCCACTACCGTCCGGTTGGCTCGACCGACAGCGAGCACGCCTTCTGCTGGCTGCTCGGCCGCATCCGCGAGCGCTTCCCCACGCCGCCGCGCGGGGAGGCGGCGCTGCACGCCCTGGTCCGCGAACTGGCGGCGGAACTTGGAAGCCTGGGCATCTTCAACATGCTGCTGTCGGACGGGCGCAACCTGTGGTGCCACTGCGCCAGCAACCTTGCCTGGATCACCCGCAAGGCACCATTCGGCCCGGCGACGCTGATCGACGAGGACATGACCGTGGACTTCGAGAAGGAGACGACGCCCAACGACGTCGTCACCGTCATCGCCACCCGCCCCCTCACCCGCGACGAGGAATGGACGGTGATGGAGAAGGGCACCATGGCCGTCTTCCGCGATGGCCTGAAGGTGGGGTAGGGGCAACGTCCTGCCCCCGCCCCTATTGGTGGCGCCGCCAGCCGAACAGGCCCTGGAGCGTGTAGGCGAGAATGGTGGCGCCCACCGTGCCCGCGCCCCAGATCACGCCGATCAGCAGCCAGTCCACCGGGCCGCCCGCGTCCGTGAAGCCGGACAAGGTGACCGCCGCCATCAGCGCCAGCGCGGCGAAGCCGCCCAGCACGCCGACGGCCTCGGACCGCACCAGCCGGCGGCTGATCAGGCCGCCGTCGTGGCGCAGCACGACGGCGAAGGCGATCAGCCCGCCGATGGCGAGCGCGGCCAGGACCCACAGCAGCGGACCCAGCATCTCCTGAAAGACGTAATAGAACACGATGGGGTCGAAGTCCTTCATGGTCCGTCTCCTCCTCAGGCCAGGGCGCGCAGCATGGAGACGTAGGTCGGCTTCAGCGCCATCGTCTTCATGACCCAGGTGATCCACAGCTCCTCCAGCGGCGCGATCACGCCGGGGAAGGAGGGGGTCAGGTTGTCGTTGTAGTCGAACTCCACCAGCATCGCCCGACCGAGCTGGGTGATCAGCGGGCACGAGGTGTAGCCGTTGTAGACGCTGGTGGCCGTGCGGCCCTCGATGTCGGCCACCAGATGGTCGACGGCCACGGGCACCTGCCACTTCACGCTGGCCGCCGTCTTGCCCTTGGGCACGCCGGCCACGTCGCCGACGCCGAAGACATTGGGGTAGCGGCGGTGGCGCAGGTTGCCCTTTTCCACCTCCATCCAGCCGTCGGCGGCGAAGGGGCCTTCGCGCCAGCGCAGAGGGCTGTTGCGCACCGCCTCGGGGGCGCGCATCGGCGGCACCACGTTGATGAAGTCGAACTTGACCTCCGACGGGCCGGCCGGCGTGCGGAAGGTAGCGACCTTGCGGCCGGGATCGATGGCGGCCAGCACATGCTCGTGCCGGACCTTGACGTCGCGGTCCTGGAACAGCATCCGCACCTTCTCCGACACGATCGGCACGCTGAACAGCGCCTTGTTGTGCGCGGCGTAGATCAGCTCCGCCTTGCCGCGGTTGCCGCGCCGGCGCAGGTGATCGTCGGTGATGAAGGTGTACTTCAGCGGGGCGCCGGCGCACTTCATCTCGGTCGCCGGGCGCTGGAACAGGCCGACGCCGCCGGTGTCGGCGAAGCGTGACATCTCGCGCCACGTCGCCTCGGCCGCCTGCGGACTGGCGTACACGCTGCCGATGCCGTTCTTGCCGATCAGCGCCGTGTCCATCCCCTCGATGGCGGTGTAGTCCAGGTGCAGGCCGGTCGCCACGATCAGGTAGTCGTAGGGGATGGCGCGGCCGGCGTCGGTGACGACCCGGTTGGCGTCGGGGTCGAATTCGGCGGCGCGCTCCTCCACCAAGGTGACGCCCGGCGGGATGTAGTCGGCCGTGGCGGAGACGACGTAGCTGGCCGGCTTCAGGCCGGCGCCGACCAGCGTGAAGCCGGGCTGGTAGTAATGCTCCTTCCGGCGGTCGAGCACGGTGATCGTCGCCCCGTCGAGCCGGCGCGCGAGGTAGGACGCCGCCGCCAGCCCCGCGGCCCCGCCGCCGGCGATGACGATGCGGGCCTTGGTGGCGACCGCGCGGGTCTGCGCCGCCGCGCCGGCCGAGGGCAGTCCAGCCAGGGAGGCTGCTCCCGCAAGTTGCAAAAGAGTTCTGCGGCTTAGCGCCGTCGAGGGGGCGGATGTGGGCATGGTGCGTCCTTGCTGACAGCGCCTGGAGGCGGGGTGCATATCGTCACGGCTAATAAAGATAATTCTAATGTATAGGATGTTGCAAGCTAAACTGTCGATGTGGCGTGCAATCGCGCCTGGGATGGTGACGTCTGTGCGGATGGATGGACGCAAAGGCGCACGGCGCCGCGAGGGGCGGCGCCGTGCAACTATTGATAATTGTCAATGACGGCCGCGACGGTTCGTGCGGGGCCGAGTGAGGGTCAGCGGAAAGCGGGCGTCACGCCAGCGCCGCATCGATCCGGGTGATCGCCTCGTCAAGCGGCAGGTCGATGCGGGTGATGTTCTGCAGATCCAGGAAGCGGGCCTCGTTCTTCGTCAGCTCGCCGGGGATCACCGCCCAGTGCCGGTCGGCGGAGCGCTTGGCGATCTGGCGGGCGAAGGTGCGCTGGATCTCCGCGTCGAAGCGGCAGCCCAGATACAGGAAATGACGGCCGGCGCGGCGGTCGATGACGGTGGGCGGGATCGGCGACTGGATGTCGATCTCCGTCAACACCTCCACGAAGTCGGAGTCCGAGATCAGGTAGTTGCCGGCCGGTGACACGCTGCCCGACGGCTTGTACAGCACCGTCTGCCAGCCCTCGGCGGCCTCGGCGGTGGTGGCGCTGCCATCCGGAGCGTAGTAGCGGACCCACTCGCCGGTCGATTGCGGGTGCGACAGGCCCTGGATCTGACCCCAGGTGCGGCCCGCGTCGGCGGCCAGCAGTTTCTCCAGCACGTCGTCGTACCAGACGTCCACCACCAGCGGCGGGGCGGGCAGGGAAGCGATCCAGCGGTGCACGGGGGTGGCCGGCACGTCGGTGCGGAAGATGCCGGTGAGGATCGTCTCCAGCGTCTTGCGGTGGCGGCGCGTCTCGATGAACTGGGCCACCGCCGTCAGGCTGCCGCGGATGCGGCCGGGGGCGGCCACCTTGGCGTTCAGGCCCTGCGACAGCTCCGCCGAGGTGCGGGGGATCGGGCAGGTGCCGTCGGGCAGCAGCGCGAAGGCGCCCGGCCCCAGGTAGGGAACCACCGTGCGCGCCTTGAGCGCGGCGGCGATCTCCGCCAGGGCGGTCTTGGGATCGGTCAGGGTTTCGGTCATGTCGGTTCTTCCCTAATAGATCGCGGCTCCGGCGCCGGTGTTGACCGTGGCGTCCTTCAGCGTGTCGACCATGAATTGGATCTGTTCCTGCGTGACCTTGTGGTGCAGCGGCAGGGCCAGCGCGCGGTCCACCGTCTTCTGGCAGACCGGGCAGTCGGCGCGGGTGTGGCCGCGTTCCTGGTAGTATTGCTGGGTGTAGAGCGCCTGCCCGTAGTCGGAGGCGTCCACCGCGTGGGTGTCCAGGTCTTCGATGATCGCCTTGCGCCCGCTTGCCGTGAAGCGGGTGCCCAGGTGGACCGCGTAGACCATCGGGTAGACGGCGGTGGCGCCGGGGCCGGTGTAGGGCGGCTTGATGCCCTCGAACGCGGCCATGGCGGCGTCGTACCACTTCAGCACCTGCGCCCGCTTGGCCAGGATCTCCGGCAGCCGCTGGAGCTGCACGAGGCCGAGTGCGGCGTTCAGGTCGTTCATGCCGGCCTGGTACGGCACGGTGCGGGTGATGACGACGGTGTTGCGGTGCGCCACTTCGCGCCGGCGCAGGTAGCGGAGCTGGTGTGCCAAGTCCTTGTCGTCGGTCACGATCATGCCGCCTTCGCCGGTCAGCAGCACGCCGGGTTCCGAGAAATCGAAGACCGCGGCGTCGCCGAAGGAGCCCACCATGCGGTCGCGGTAGGTGGAGCCGATGGCCTCCGTCGAATCCTCGATCAGGATCAGGCCCCTGGCGTCGGCGAGCGCGCGCAGTTCGTCCCAGTGGGCCGGGTGGCCGTTGACGTTGGCGGCAATGATCGCCCTGGTGGCCGGCGTCGCCTTGGCCTTCGCCTTGGCAGGGTTGATGGTGTGTTGCCAATAGTCGATGTCGACGAACACCGGCGTCGCCCCGGCCAGCGCCACCGCGTGCTGCACCTGATACCAGCCGTAAGGCGAGCACAGCACCTCGTCGCCCGGCCCCAGGCCGTAAGCCTTGAGGGTGAGCAGCATGGCGATGGTGCCGCTGGACACGGCCACCGCGTGCTGGCGCCCGACGTACTGGGCGAAGGCGCGCTCGAACGCGGCGGTCATGCGGCCGTCGCCGAAGGAGCCGGAGGTCAGGACACGGGAGAGCACCTCCACCTCGGCGGCGGAAATGTCGGGGTCGGTGAGGGGGATGTACTCGTCATCCCCGTCGTCGCCTGGTTCGTCGATGTCCGTCATTCGTTGTCGTCCCGTTCGGCGATCACGATGCCGGTGGCGCCCGCCGGGTTGGCGGTGATGGCCCAGCAGTGGTTGGAGCCGTCCACCAGGAAGAGGGCGAAGTGCCCGTCCTCCTTGTACGGGTCCTCGGCCATGACGGAGGCGAAGGTGCCGGTCACCGTCAGGCCGGGGTTGGCGTCCTTGACCGCGTGCACGATGCTGTTCAGCTTGTCGCCCGCCGCGAAGCGCTGGTTGGCGAAGGCGAGGATGGAGTCGATCCGCTCGGCCGCGATGCCCATGGCGTCACTCTCCGCCGCGCTTCTTGGCTTCGACGGTGATCGGCAGGCGGGTGTCGGCCGGCATCTCCGGTAGGTCCAGCGTCCAGCCGTTGGCGACCTTGACCCAGCCGCCCCACAGGCCGGCATTCTCCATCTCGACGATCGGCTCCTCCAGGTCCTTCTTGGCGACGTAGATCGTGTACTGCTCGGCGACCTTGCGGATCATGACCTTCATTGTACGGGCTCCCGGGGATGCAGAGGGTTGGTTCGCGGTGTCGTGGGTCAGGCCGCCAGCCGCGCGAACAGCGGCGGCAACTCGGTCAGGACGGTGTCGATGTCGGCCGCGGTGGTGAAGCGGCTCAGCGAGAAGCGCAGGGTGGCCGACGCCTCTTCCGGCGACAGGCCCATCGCCAGCAGGACGTGGCTGGGCGCGTTGCCGCCCGACGCGCAGGCGGCCCCCATGGACACCTGGATGCCGGCGCGGTCCAGGCGCGTCAGCAGCGCCTCGGCGTCCGCCGGGCGGCCGTGCCCGTCGGCGAAACGGATGCTGGTGGTGTTGGGCACGCGCTCGGTCCCGGCGCCGTTGACGCGGCTGCCCGGCCACGCGGCGAGGATACCGCGCTCCAGCCGGTCGCGCAGAATGGACATCCGGGCGCCGACGCCGTCTTCGACCGCCGCGCCGGCCAGACGCGCGGCGGCGCCGAAGCCGACGATGGCCGGCACGTTCTCCGTGCCGCCGCGCCGCCGCCGTTCCTGGTGGCCGTGGATGACCGGATGCAGCGCCGTGCCCTTGCGCACGTACAGCGCACCGGCGCCCTTGGGCCCGTGCAGCTTGTGGGCGGACAGCGACAGCAGGTCGGCGCCCAGCGCGTCCACATCCACCGGCAGCCGGCCGGCGACCTGCACGGCGTCGATGTGGACCAGCGCGCCGCGCGCGCGGGCCACATCGGCGGCCTCCGCCGTCGGCAGGATCACGCCGGTCTCATTGTTGGCCGCCATCAGGGAGACGAGCGCGGTGGTCTCGTCCACCGCCACGCGCAGGTCCGACAGGGAAACCCGGCCGGCGGCGTCCACCGGCAGGCGCGTCACCGTCCAGCCCTGCCGTTCGAGGTCGTCGAACAGCATGAGGGTGGCGGGGTGCTCGACGGCGGTGGTGACCACGTGGGTGCGCTGTGGCTGCATCTCCTCCACCGCGCGGAGCGCGCCGAGGATGGCGAGGTGGTTGGCCTCCGTGGCGCTGGCGGTGAAGACGATCTCGGCGGCGCGCCCCCCGACCAACGCCGCCACCGACGCGCGCGCCTCGCCCACCGCCTGCTTGGCCGCCATGCCGGCGGAATGCGGGCTGGATGGGTTGCCGAAGGCGTCGCCGAGGTGCGGCAGCATGGCGTCCCGCACTTCGGGCGCCAGCGGCGTGGTGGCGTTGTTGTCGAGGTAGATCATGCGGTTACCCCCAAGACGCCGGGCTTCGGACGCAGCGTGTTGCCGAGCGGGGTCAGCTCCTCCTCGAAGCAGCCGACGAGAACACCGCCGGGGAACTCCACGGCGTAGACGGGGATGCTGCCGTCCTCCGTGCGGCCGACGCGCGCCACCTCGCCCGGCGTGCCCTTGGGCACCAGCAGGGCGCCCGCGGCGGCGTGCGGATGGCTGCCGTCGTTGAACAGGTCCGCCGCGGCGGTCACGCGCATGCCCCAGTCGTAGATCGGCTCGCGCGGCGGGATGAAACCGGTGGCTTCGGGGGCAGCGGTCTCGCTCGTCTCGTTCATGGCGGTGCTCCGGAGTTCAGGATCGGGTTTTCAGGGCTTGGGGGCGTTCAGCGTGGCGTCGACCAGCTCCATCTCCCTGGCACGCATGCCGACGATGATCCGCTGCTCGTAAAAGTCGACGGCGTAGATGTAGTACATCTGCAAGTACGTACCGATCGACTTGACGTAGCCGACGTCGCCGGCGCGGATCAGGAAGTCGCCGACGGGCCGGCCGGGGTAGGTGCCGTCGTTGCGGATGTCCTTGAGGGAGCGGATCTTGTCCCCCTCCTCGAACACGGGCGGGCCGGCCAGTTCGACCTCGTCGTCGGGGTGCCGGGCACGTTCACGGGCCGCCATGGCTCACCTCATGCATCGGGAAGGACCGCCGGCGTCAGGCCGGCGAGACGGTCGCGGGCGACCTGGCGCACCTCGTCCACGGGGTCGTGGGCCAGCGGCTCCAGGTCTTCGGGGGCGATGCGGCTGGCGACGACGAAGCGCACGCACCAGTCGGCGTCGCGCACCAGCGACGCCAGCTTCTCGGCGGGCAGGCGCTGGGCGACCTCCATGCGCACGCGGGCATTGTCGTCCCAGGCCATGCTGGCCAGCCAGTCGAGGCCGATGCGGCGCGCCACCTCCAGGCGCACCTCCGGATCGTCGTCGTGCATCATCGCCGGCAGCATGCCCTCCGGCACGCGGCGCGCGACGCGCAGCCGCACGGAACAGTCGGGGTCGCGCATCATGGGCGCGAGGTCGGCGTCCTCCAGCCGCACGCAGACGGCGATGCGCACCTCGCGGTCGGGGTCGGCGCGCATGCGCAGCAGCAGCCGGCGCGGCAGGCGGCGCGCCACGCTGGCGCGCACGGTCTCGTCCGGATCCTCCGTCAGGCGGGTGATCAGGAAGATCGGCGCGCGGCGCGCGGCCAGCGCCCGCACCTCGAAGTAGGGGTGGTCGAGGTATTCCGCCGCGAGGTCGGCGTTCCAGTCGAAGAAGCGCTGGACGCGCCGGGCGTAGCGGTCGCGGACGCAGGCGCGCAGCGGTTCGCAGCGGCCCCCGCCACCGGACGTGTTGTTCAGGCGGTCCTCGTGGGCGCAGCCGCCGCAGGCGACGGGGCGGCCCAGCCAGTCGATGGCGGCGTCGATGTCGGTCATTCCTCCTCCTCCCGTCCGGCGCGGTCGGCGACGGCCAGCAGCCGGTCCGCCCCCATGCGGTTGGCGGTGTCGAGGTGCAGGACCTTGACGAGCGCCTCGCGCCCCTCGTCGATGCGGCCGAGGCGCAGCAGCAGGTAGCCCACCGCGGTGAGCGCGAAGAGGAAGAAGCGCGGCGGTGCGTCGAGGCTGGCGAAGTCGGCGCTGTCGCGGGTCACCGTGCGCCAGTCCGCGTCGTTGCGGCCCAGCAGCGCCAGCGCATGACCCACCATGCGTTCGCCGTACAGCAGGGCCGCGCCGAGGTTCGCCTTGTAGAAGTGGAACTTGTAAAGGCCGAGATCGACGAGGCGGTGGCCAGGGGCCAGTTCGGCCGCGCGGGCGAGGTGCGCCTCGGCGGTGCGGGTGTCGGCATAGCTGGCGGCGGCCAGATGCAGGCACCGTTCCGCTTCCGCGGGCAGGTCGCCGCCGTAGTAGCGGCGCCCGATCCAGCTCTCGTCCAGCTCCGCCAGCATGGACCGGACTCCTCGCAGAAGGGGGAGGGGGGCCGGGGTGAGGAGGACATGCAGGGCGCGGCGTACCAGACCGCGGCCCCCTCACCCCGACTCTCAGCGGATCGCCGATCCGCCTTCCGTCGGCCGTGCGAAGGGGGTTCGCACGGCCCGCATTCAGGCCGGCACGCAGCAGTCGGCCGGGCACACCGCGGCGCACTGCGGGCTGTCGAAGCTGCCTTCGCATTCCGTGCACTTCGTCGGGTCGATGATGTAGGTGCCCTTTTTCAGGCTGATGGCGGTGTTCGGGCACTCGGCCTCGCAGGCGCCGCAGACGGTGCATTCGGCGGACTTGATCTTGTAAGCCATGGGAACTCACTCCTCGTTGTGTGTGATGGCCCGCGCCGGGGGCCGGTGGACGGAAGGGGTCACGCGCGCAACGCCGCCGGCTCGGCCGGGCGGATCACGGCGTCGCGGGTCACCCCGTTCGGGGCGAGACCTTGCGACACGCGCTCGGCGTACGCCTTGAAGTAGGTCAATGCCGACTCCTCGATGTATTCGAAGGCGTAGGAATCAACCGGCTCGATACCCGCCGCTTCCAGCGTCGTCTTCGGGCAGCCGCCGATCTTGGCGACGAACACCGCCGCGCAGTCGTTGATGGCCGCCAGCACGGTGGACAGCGCGTCCTCGTCGCCCGAGCCGCCCTCGCAGTACTGCTCGACCCGGCGGTGGCCGACGAACTTGGCGCCGGCGTGGCCGACCTCGTAGATCTGGAATTCCCTGGCGTGGCCGAAGTGCTCGTTGATGCGCTCGCCGCCCTTGGTGGCGACGGCGACGAGGATCGGCTTGACCTCGGTACCGACCGTTTCGGCCACCTCGGCGCGCGCCGCTTCCTTCGATTCGGCGCGCTTGGCGCGCTCGGACTCGACGTGGTCGCGGTAGGTCTTGCGGACGGCGTCGTCGGTCGAGACCTCCATCGCCTCGATGCGGTCGATGGTGAACTCGTCGCCGCGGTCCTCGCCCAGCAGACCGACGGCGTCGGCGCGGCACTGGCGGCAATGGCGCATCAGCTTCGCCCCGCCCTCGCACTGGTCCTGCAACGCCTTCAGCTCCTGCGCGGTGGGGCCGCGCTGGCCGGTCAGGCCGAAGTGGGTGCCGTGCGCCGGGTCGGAGATCAGCGGCATGATGTTGTGCAGGAAAGCGCCGCGCTTCTTCACCTGCGCGTTCACCTCCATGAGGTGCTGGTCGTTGATGCCGGGGATCATGACCGAGTTGATCTTGGCCAGGATGCCGGCCGAGGTCAGCATCTCCAGGCCCAGCATCTGCCGCTCGTGCAGGATCTTCGCGGCGTCGCGGCCGGTCCAGCGCTTGTGGTTGTAGTAGATCCAGGGGTAGATCCGCTCGCCCACCTCCGCATCGACCATGTTGATGGTGATCGTCACGTGGTCGACGTTGTAGTTCTTCAGCCGCTCGACGTGGTCGGGCAGGGCGAGGCCGTTGGTGGAGATGCAGAGCTTCAGGTCGGGCGCCAGCCTGGACAGCATCTCGAACGTCGCGAAGCTGTTCTTGCCGCCGGCGGCCAGCGAGTCGCCGGGGCCGGCGATGCCGATGACGGAGAGCTGCGGGATCTCCTGCGCCACCGCCAGCACCTTCTTCACGGCCTGCTCGGGCGTCAGCTTCTCCGACACCACACCGGGGCGGCTCTCGTTCGAACAGTCGTATTTGCGGTTGCAGTAGTTGCACTGGATGTTGCAGGCCGGCGCCACGGCGACGTGCATGCGGGCGAAATAGTGGTGCGCCTCTTCGCTGTAGCACGGGTGGTTCTTGACCTTCTCCCACACCTCCGGCGCCATGTCGGCCGGCCCGTCGGAGGAGCCGCAGGCCGAAGAGGTGCAGCCGGATGCCGGGGGCGCCTCGGCGGCCATCTTCAGTTCGCCCACCCCGAGAATGCCGTCCAGCTTGATCACGTTGCCCATCACCCACTCCTTCCAGCGTGCGTCGGTCGGGCTGGATTGAGCAAGGCGCGTGCCAGTTTGCGACTGCTTTTGTTTTCAATGGTTTACGCGGTTTGTCGGAGCCGCGTCCCCCTGTCGGCTATGCGACAAAGCCCCGAAACTGTCGGGGACATGACAAGGGCATCAGGGTATCGCGAGCGTGCGCAGCGCCTCGCGCAGGAGGCGCAGCGCCGGGTCGTCCGGCTGGCCGTGCCGCTGGCCGATGGCGATGCGGCGCAGCACCGGCGGGTCCAGCGGGCGCGCCACCACGCGCGCGCCCAGGTCGGCGACAGTGTCCGGCGTCATGATGGAGGCGCCCATCCCGGCCGCCACCATGGCGCGCACCGCGTCGTTGCTGCCCAGTTCCATCACCGGTCGCGGCGTGATGCCGCCGGCCTGCAGCCAGGCCAGCGTAAGGGCACGCTGCCGGGTCGGCCGTTCGTCGAGGATCAGGGGGAAGCGCGCGAACTCGGCCGGCGTCACAGCGTCGGGCAGCGCCGTGCCGGCCGGGAAGACGGCGATCAGGGGATCGGCGCGCAACGGCTCCACGCTCAGCCCGCGCTCGTCCACTGGAAGGGTGAGCACGGCGAGGTCGAACTCGCCGGCCAGCAGGCCGCGCACGATGGTGTCCGCCGTGCCGACGCGGACCACCACTTCCAGGTCCGGGCGGCTGTCGCGCAGCGCCTTCAGCACGCGCGGCAGCAGGTAGGCGGCGATGGACGCTCCCGACCCCAGCCGCACGCGGCCGAGCGCGCCTTCCCGGTGACGGCGGAGCGCCTCCAGCGCGGCGTCGATCTCGGCGATGATGCGGCGGGCGTGGCCGACCAGCGTCTCGCCGGCCGGCGTCGGCACGGCGCGCCGCCCCATGCGGTCGAGCAGCGGCACGCCCAGGCGCCCCTCCAGCTCGCGGATCTGCAGGCTGACCGCCGGCTGCGTGAGGTTGAGCCGCCGGGCCGCGGCCGAGAAGCTGCCGAGATCCACGACCGACAGGAAGGTCCGGAGCTGGTCGGGGTTCAGGCTGCGCATGGGTCTATCTCAAAGTAATGCTTATAGGACGTCTCAGGAAACCAAATTTGCCTTATGGAGGGACGGGCGGCAACCTGTGTGGACGGAAACCCACAAACAGGAGCGTACCCGTGCACGGAACCTCATCGCCGGCCAGCCCGCGCCGCCTTGCGCACGCGGGATGCCGGGAAAAGGGCTGGGGACTTGGGCTCGTGATGGCGTGGGTCGGGCGCTGGCGGCAGCGGCGGGCGCTCGCCGACCTGGACGACCACCTGCTGCGTGACCTGGGCATATCCCGCGAGGACGCCCTGCGGGAAAGCCGCAAGCCGTTCTGGCGCCCGTAGGAAGCCTTACATCAGCTCGACGCGGAAGGCGGCGACGTGGTCCTGCGCCTCGTCCTGCGGAATGGCGCCGAAGCCGATCAGGCCGGTTCCCACCAGCTTGGCGGAATCGCGGCGCAGCACCATCGGCGGCGATTCCCCCGGACGCACGAAGGTGCCGTTGGTGGAATGGTCGGTGATGATGAAGCTCTCGCGGCTGAAGTCGAACATGCCGTGCTGGCGCGAGCACTGGCGCGACAGCACGCGCAGGCCGCTCGCCTCGTCCCGGCCGACGGTGAGCCGCGGGTTGTGGCGGTTGAGGGTGATGCGGCGATCCTGGTAGGTCAGGTGCAGCGTCAGCGTGCCGCGCTCCTGCGCCCTCATGTCGCTGAGCGAGAAGGCGATGGTCGTGCTCTCGACGGCGTCGTCGGGGACGTCGTCGCCGCGCACCTCGTGGATGCGCACGGGGGCGGTCTTGCCCTTCACGGCGACGTTGTGCAGCGGCTTGGTGCGCTTGCGCAGGTCGGCGGACAGGCGCTGCGTGAAGTCCTCGGTCGCCAGGATCTCGCCGGGGCGCGCCAGCGCCTCGACCCGCGCCGCGACGTTGCAGGCGTCGCCGTAGAGGTCACCGTGGCCCTGCACGACGTTGCCGTAGTTGATGCCGATGCGCAGCTGCAGGCCGAACGTCGCCTGGCAGTCCATCATGGTGCCGGCCGCCCGGCAGGCGCCGTCGGCGGTGGGGAAGGCGGCCAGCAGGCCGTCGCCCAGCAGCTTCACCACCCAGCCGTTGTTCTGTTCGATGCAGCGGCGCAGGTGCAGCAGCGTCGCCTCGGCCAGCGCCGCCGCGCGGACGTTGCCGATCCGCTCGTAGAGCTGCGTCGAATCCGCGATGTCGACGAACAGGACGGCGAGGGGCTTTTCCATCGGGTGCGCGCCGCGTCGGCCGTTGGGGAAGGGGCGGCCCGGCCAAAGCCACCCGTTCGTTCATACCACATCCGGCCATGCCCGGCTATGCGCGGCCACCCGCGCGGCGGGCGGCGGGTTCCGGGGCGCCGTATCAGAAGCGCTTGATCTCGATGTTGTACTTGCGCAGGGCGTAGCTCACCTGCCGCGTCGTCATGCCGAGCAGGCGGGCCGCCTTGGCCTGGACCCAGCCGGTGCGCTCCATGGCCCAGATCAGGCGGTCGCGCAGCGGCCCGGAATCCGGCTCGTCCAGCAGCGCGTCGCCGCCGGCCCCGGCGGGCTCCATGTCCGCATGGGCCGGCGCGGCGTGGGCGGGCGCGGAATGGGCCGGTGAGGCGGGGGCCTGCATGGGGACGGGGACGGGTGGCGGGGCCGCCGTCACCGGCGGCTGCGGCGGTGCGGCGGCGCAGGACGAGCAGGCGGAGGCGCCATCCGACGCCGGCAGGATGGGCGGAAGCTTGGGCTGCGCGGCCGACGCGGCGGGACGGTTGGACACAGCCGGCGCCAGCCCGCCCACCGACGTGCCGGCGGTCTGGTACTGGAACAGGATCGACGAGTTGCAGAGGTTGAGCGCGCAGCTCAGATCGGAACCACGGATGACGCCGTCGCGGCTTTGCGTCGCCGCGCGCTCGACACAGTTTTCCAGCTCGCGCACGTTGCCGGGCCAGGGGCAGCGGTTCAGCACCTCCAGCGCATCGTCGGAGAGCGCGAGGCTCAGCCCGTTGTCCTTGTTGAACTTGGCCACGAAGTGGCGGGCCAGCGGCTCGACGTCGCCGCGCCGCTCGCGCAGGGGGGGCAGGAAGATGCTGACCACGTTGATGCGGAAGTAGAGATCGGCGCGGAACTTGCCGTGCCCGACCGCCTCTTCCAGGTTCAGGTTGGTGGCGCAGATCAGGCGGACGTCGGTCTTGATGGTCTTCGATCCGCCGACCCGCTCGAACTCCTGTTCCTGGAGGACGCGCAGCAGCTTGGCCTGGAAGTTGGGCGAGATGTCGCCGATCTCGTCCAGGAACAGCGTGCCGCCGGACGCCAGCTCGAACCGGCCCTTGTGGTCCTTCTGGGCGCCGGTGAACGACCCCTTCTCGTGGCCGAACAGCTCGGATTCCAGCAGCGTCTCGGGCAGGGCGGCGCAGTTCACGCGGATGAAGGGGTTGTCCTTGCGGGGCGACAGGTTGTGGATGGCGCGGGCGATCAGCTCCTTGCCGGTGCCGCTTTCGCCGCGGATCAGCACGGTCGACTTGAAGGGCGCCACGCGGTGCACCTGGGCCAGCACGTCGGCCATGTTGGGGCTGGTGCAGACGATGTCGGCGATGGGCTCCGGCTGCTTCAGCTCCTTCTGCAGGCGGAAGGTCTCGCGCATCATGTAGCGCCGCTCCTCCGCCACCGTGCGGTGCAGGCGCACGGTCTGGCCGATGAGGTTCGCCACCATAGTGAGGAAGCGCACGTCGTTGCCGAAGTGCGTGGTCGGCCCCTCGTCGCTGATGCGGTCGATGGTCAGCACGCCGATGATGGTGCCGGCCACCTTGACCGGCACTCCGACCAGGGAGGCCACCACCTCGTCCAGGTCCTCGCGCCCGCTGGTGCGGTTGAGGAACAGCGGCTCCTCGGCCAGGTTGTCGATGACCGCCGGCATGCCGGACTTGAGGATGCGGCCGATGATGCCCTCGCCCTCGCGGAACTCGGCCTGGCCGATCTGGTCGGGCGTCAGGCCGTTCGCGGCGACCATGCGCAGCACATTGTCCTCGCCCAGCAGGAACACGCGGCCGCGGTGCATCTGCAACTGGTAGGACAGCAGGCGCAGAACCTCGCGCAACGTCTGCTGCAGGTCGAGCGACGACCCGAGGATCTTGCTCACCTCGTAGATGGCCAGCAGTTCCAGATTCGACGTGGGGTGGCGCCCAGCCATGTCCTGTGGTCCCCTTCCTTCAGCAAACATGCCCATGCAACTCGGATGCCGGATGCGCAATTGTGCGCCCCTGCATCGGCCTGTCTCTTTTCCTCCGTGAGTATCCGCCGTGCTCTGGTCCCTTGTTATGGCCGAAAGGCCGGTCCGGGATCCGGATGGCGCCCTCTCCGTGGCGGGGGGCGGATGGCCGAAGTGTTGGAGACCCGGCGCTGAAACGCAAGTGCTTTTGCCGGGGCGGTACGAATACTTCGAGAACTGCACGCAACATCACCATTCTGCCGCCTCTTTGTGCAGAGTGGATCCTGGAAAAGCGCTGGTGCGGTGGGGCGGAACGTGTTAATAACTGACTGGTCAGTCATCAATGAGGCCGCGCCATGGCCGCCGACCCGTCTTCCGGCCCGCCCGACACCCCGTCGCCGCGCTGGCGCCGCCGCAAGGAGGCCCGCCCGCAGGAGATCGTCGACGCCGCGCTGGACGTCTTCGCCGAGCGCGGCTTCGCCGCCACCCGGCTGGAGGACGTGGCGGCCCGCGCCGGCGTGAGCAAGGGCACGCTCTATCTCTACTTCCCGAACAAGGAGGAGCTGTTCAAAGCGGTGATCCGCTCGGCCATCCTCCCCAACCTGGAGATGGCGGAACGGCTGCTGGCAGAGTTTCCGGGCTCCTCGCTGGAGATCCTGGAGCGTCTGTTGCTCGGCATCGCCGGCAAGGTGATGGCGACGCGCATCGGCGCCATCCCGAAGCTGATGATCGCCGAGGCCGGCAACTTCCCCGAACTCGCCCGCTTCTACTACGACACGGTCATCAGCCGCGCCTTCCGCGTGATCGCCGCAGTGCTGGAGCGCGGCGTGGCGCGCGGCGAGTTCCGCGCCATGGACGTCGGGCACACCGTGCGGCTGGTCATCGCGCCCATGCTGATGGTGGCGCTGTGGCGCACCTCCTTCGAGCCGGTGGAGGGCCGGCCGCTGGACGTGGAGGGGCTGATGCGCACCCACCTCGACCACCTGCGGCGGGCGCTGGTCTCCGAAGGAGGCCGGTCATGAGCTGGTTCGCCGACACGCTGGCCGCGCTGGCCGTGATGCTGGGTCTCGGCACCACGCCGAACGCCCCCCTGGTGCAGGGGTATGTGGAGGGAGAATACCTGCGCATCGCCCCGCCCGTCGCCGGGACGCTGCAGACGCTGTCCGTGGCGCGCGGGCAGACGGTGAAGCGGGGCGAGCCGCTGTTCGCCATGGACCTCACCGCCGCCGGGGCGGAGCGCGAGCGGCTGGCGGCGGCGCTGGCGCAGGCGCGCGCCCAACGGGCCGACCTCGCCAAGGGCAAGCGGCCGGAGGAGCTGGCGGTGGTCGCCGCACAACTGGCGCAGGCCGAGGCGGCGCTGGCCTACTCGCACGCCGAGCTGAAGCGGCAGGAAATGCTGGTGGCGCGCCGCGTGGCCTCCCCCGACAAGCTGGACGCCGCCCGCAGCGCGTACGACCGCGACCGCGCCCGGCTGGACGAACTGACCGCGCAACTGGCGGTGAGCAACCTGCCGGCCCGGCCGGACCAGTTGCGCGCCGCCGAGGACGCCGTCGCCATGGCCGCGGCGGCCCTGGCGCAACAGGAGCAGCGGCTGGCCGACATGGCGCCGACGGCGCCGGCCGACGCGCTGGTGGAGGACACGCTGTACAACCCCGGCGAATGGGTGCCGGCCGGCTCCCCCGTCGTGTCGCTGCTGCCGCCGGGGCGGGTGAAGGTGATCGCCTATGTGCCGGAGCGGCTGATGAGCGGCGTCCGCGTGGGCGACGTGGTGCGCCTGCGCTGCGACGGCTGCCCGGCGAACCTCACCGCGCGCGTGCGCTACGTCAGCCCGCGCGCGGAGTACACGCCGCCGGTGATCTACAGCGTGCAGAGCCGCGCCAAGCTGGTCTTCCGCATCGAGGCGACGCCGGAGGAAGCGGCGCGGCTCAATCCGGGCCTGCCGGTGGATGTGGAGCTGCCGCGATGATGGAAGGCGATCCCGTCATCGACGTGCGCGGCCTCGTCAAGCGGTTCGGCACGAAGACGGTGGTGGACGGATTCTCCATCCGCGTGGAGCGGGGGGAGATCTACGGCTTCCTCGGCCCCAACGGCAGCGGCAAGACGACGACCATCCGCATGCTGTGCGGCCTGCTCACCCCCGACGCGGGGGAGGGGACGTGCCTGGGCCTCGACATCCGCACGCAGAGCGCCGCCATCAAGCGGCAGGTCGGCTACATGACGCAGAAGTTCAGCTTCTGGGAGGATCTCAGCATCCGCGAGAACCTGGACTTCGTCGCCCGCATGTACGGCCTGCCCGACCGCAGGCGGCGGGTGCGGGAGGCGTTGGGCCGCCTGGGCCTTGCCGAGCGGCAGGCGCAGTTGGCGGGGGAGCTGTCGGGCGGCTGGAAGCAGCGCCTGGCGCTGGCCGCCTGCATCCTGCATGAACCGAAGCTGCTGCTGCTCGACGAGCCGACCGCCGGCGTCGACCCCAAGGCGCGCCGCGAGTTCTGGGACGAGATCCACGCGCTGGCCGAGACCGGCCTGACCGTGCTGGTCAGCACGCACTACATGGACGAGGCCGAGCGCTGCCACCAGATCGCCTACCTCGCCTACGGCAAGCTGATGACGCGCGGCACGGTGGACGAGGTAGTGGCGGGATCGGGGCTGCATACGGTGGCGGTGTCCGGCCCGCACCTGGGCCGCGTGGCGGCGGAGCTGGAAGGGCGGCCGGGCGTGGAGATGGTGGCCGCCTTCGGCACACGCCTGCACGTCAGCGGCACGGACCGGGCCGCGCTGGACGACGCGCTGGCGCCGTGGGCGGGGCGGGCGGACGTCCGCGTCGAGGCCACCGAGCCGACGCTGGAGGACGTGTTCATCCATCTGATGAACCGAAGCACGGACAACTTCCGATGACGGGCCGCTTCTCCTTCCGCCGCTTCCTGGCCGTGATGGTCAAGGAGTTCATCCAGATGCGGCGCGACCGGCTGACCTTCGCCATGATGATCGGCGTGCCGATCATGCAGCTCGTGCTGTTCGGCTACGCCATCAACTCCGACCCCAAGCGGCTGCCCACCGCCGTTCTGGCGGCGGACGAGAGCGCCTTTTCGCGCGCCATCGTCGCCGCCATGGTCAATTCGCGCTATTTCGACGTTTCCCGCAGCGCCGGCAGCGAGGCGGAACTGAACGAACTGCTGGCCACCGGGGCGGTGCAGTTTGCCGTCACCATCCCGCCCGGCTTCGCCCGCGACCTGCAGCGCGGCGACCGGCCGGTGCTGCTGGTGGAAGCCGACGCCACCGACCCGGCCGCCACGTCCAACGCGCTGGCGGCACTCAACACCATCGCCCGCCAGTCGCTCGACCCCGAATTGACCGGGCCGCTGGCTCCCCTGCGCGCCACGCCCGACCCCGTCGAGCTGCGCATCCACCGCCGCTACAACCCGGAGGGGCTGACCCAGTACAATGTGGTGCCGGGGCTAATGGGCACGATCCTTACCATGACCATGGTGATGATGACGGCGCTCGCCGTGACACGGGAGCGCGAGCGCGGCACCATGGAGAACCTGCTGGCCATGCCCGTGCGCCCGTTCGAGGTGATGCTGGGCAAGATCATCCCCTTCATCCTCGTCGGCTATGTGCAGGTGGTGATCATCGTCCTGTCGGCGAAGCTGCTGTTCGGCGTGCCCATCGTCGGCAGCCTGTTCCTGCTGTCAGTGGTGATGATCCTGTTCATCGCCGCCAACCTGGCGGTGGGGTTCACCTTTTCCACGGTGGCGAAGAACCAGTTGCAGGCGATGCAGATGTCGTTCTTCTTCTTCCTGCCATCCATGCTGCTGTCCGGATTCATGTTCCCGTTCCGCGGCATGCCCGGCTGGGCGCAGGCGATCGGCGAGGTTCTGCCGCTCACCCACTTCCTGCGCATCGTGCGGGGTATTTTGCTCAAAGGCTCTGGACTGGCCGACATCATGGGCGAGATTTGGCCGCTGGCGGCATTTCTGGTCGCCGTCACGGTGGTGGCGCTGAAGCGGTACCGCCAGACCTTGGACTGACGGGAGACGGCGGACGAACGGGCTGCGCCGATTCCACCCTTGCGGGCGCTACCATTCTTTAACGATCGTCAGGGTTAAATGGCGGCCTCGGGCGCGGTGGGGGTCGGACGATGCGTCGCATGCTGTTGGGCGTGGCGGTGGCGGGGGCGATGGTCTTGGCGGCCGCGGGGGCGGCTACGGAGGCGAACGCCGGGACCAAGGCGCGCAAGGACAAGGCGCCACCGGGACCAAGCCCCATCGCCTGGAGCGCTGCGAGCGGCCCGTCCGGCGGGCCGGCGCAGGCCATCGGCGGCTACGCGTCGGGCTGCCTCGCGGGCGGCGTGCCGCTGTCGGGCGAGGGCACCGGTTATCAGGTCATCCGCCTGTCGCGCCATCGCAACTACGGCCACCCTGTGCTCGTCGACTACCTGCGCGACTTCGGGCGCAAGGTGGCGGGGGCGGGCCTGGGCACCGCGCTGATCGCCGACATGGCGCAGCCGCGCGGCGGCCCCATGCGCTACGGCCACGCCAGCCACCAGAGCGGGCTGGACGCCGACGTCTGGCTGCGCCTTGACCTGCCGTCCATGGGCCGCACCGCGCGCGAGAGCCTGGACGAGATCAAGTACGTCGACTACGACCGCAGCCGCGTGACGCCGCAGTGGTCGGCCAAGCAGTCGGAGATGGTCCGCATCGCCGCCAGCGACCCGCGGGTGAACCGCATCTTCGTCAACCCGGCGATCAAGGCGGCGCTGTGCGAGCGCACCTGGCCCGACCGCGCGTGGCTGAACAAGGTGCGCCCATGGCACGGCCACGACGGCCACATGCACATCCGCCTGGACTGCCCGCCCGGCAGCCCGCAGTGCGAGCCGCAGCGCGAGCTGCCGCCCGGCGACGGTTGCGGCGAGGAGCTGGAGTCGTGGCTGAACAAGGCCGTTCCGGCCCGTGAGATCCCGCCCGAGAAGGCGCGCCCGCCCAGCCCGCGCCTGCCGGCCGCCTGCACGGCCGTGCTGCGGGCCGGCACGCGGATGGCGTCGGCCGACGTCCTGCGGACCGGCGATAACGATTAACGAGAGCTTAACCGGGTCGGGGCAGCATGCTTGCCGGAATGCCGGCGTAGGCCGGGGGTCCGATCGGAAGGGCGGGCGCACACGGCGATGAGCGACAAGAAGGACCCGGGCGAAGCGCCTCATCTCAGCCTGAAGACGCGCTTCCAGGCTTGGTGGGAAGGCTACGACCTGTCCGGCGTCAAGCGCCGGAAGGGCGAGGAGGAGCACGTTCCGGCGCCGACCCAGAAGGCGCCCGACCCCGGCATGAACCGCTGGGGCAAGCCGCTGTGGAGCGCCACCCGCATCGAGGTGGCCGAGAAGCTGTGGGGCCGCGGCTTCAACACGCCGGGCGGCTCGGACCACGTTCCCTACCTCGTCAAGCCGATGGGCCTCAACCCGGCGATGAGCGTGCTCGACCTCTCCGCCGGCCTGGGCGGGACGAGTCGCACCATGGCGTCCAAGTACGGATGCTGGGTAACCGGGCTGGAGGCATCGGAATTGCTCGCCAAGGAGGGCATGCAGCGCTCCTTCCAGGAGGGGCTGGAAAAGAAGGCGCCCATCGAGATCTACGATCCCGAGCACTTCACCTGGCCCAAGCGCGTGGACGCCATCGTCTACAAGGAAGGGATGTTCACCCTGCGCGACAAGGACCAGATGTTCGACGGCATCGAGCTGGCCTTGAAGCCGCGCGGCCACATCCTGATGACCGACTACGTCATCACTTCCGGCACCGATCCCGCCGGGCTGAAGGGCTGGGCCGCCAAGGAGCCGCAGGAGCCCCACCTGTGGACGCTGGACCAGATGCAGAACGGCTTCGCCCAGCGCAACCTGGACCTGCGCATCGCCGAGGACATCACCGACACCCACCGCCACCTGATCCTCACCGCCATTCAGGCCTTCGTGCAGTACCTGGAACAACACTCCATGGACCAGGCGACGAAGATCGCCGTGATGGACGAGGTGGAATTGTGGGTGCGCCGCGTCGGCGCCCTGGAGGGCGGGCTGCGCTGCTATCGCTTCTACGCGCTGAAGCCACCGGAGTGAGCGGAAGCGTGCGGCCAGCGTCTGTTGATTCGAATTTCCCGCTTGCGAGACACCGCGTTCCGGGCCGCCTGACGGCGCCGTGGCGGGCGGTCGTCCTGGCGCTCGCCGTGCTGGCGTCCGTCCTGTCGGGCGCCGTGCCGTGCGCGGCTTCGGCGGGTGACGGTGATGTGCTGTTCCTGTCGTCGACCAGCCCGACCATCCGTTGGACGGAGGCGATGTTCGGCGCGATCGACGACGAGGTGACGGCCGCGGGAAAGACGGTCAACCTGTACTTCGAGTTCCTGAACCGCTCCCGCCTGCCCGAGACGCCCAGCGACGAGGAATGGGCGGCCTTCCTGGCGACGAAGTACCGGGCTGCCCCGCCCAAGGTGATCATCGCCGACGGGCCTCCTGCCATCCGGTTCGCCGCCGAATTCGGACGGCGCATCTTCGGTGACGCGCCGCTGATCGGGATCCTGCCCAATTTCGACAGCCTGGGGGATGCGGCCAAGGCCGTGACCGTGCGGGTGACCACGGGGCCGCACATCCATCAGACGGTGGACATGGCGCTGTCCCAATGGCCCGACGCCCGCAAGGCGGTCATCGTCTCGGACGACAGCCCGCTGTCCCACCATCTGGCGACGGTCATCCGGGCGGCGTTCGCCGGCAAGTCCGGGCACGACGTCCGGGTCGAGCATCTGTACGACTTCCGCCTGGAGGACCTGGACGCCACGCTGGCGGCGCTGCCGACCGATTCCATCGTCATCTACACCCACGTGTCCATCGACAGCACCGGGCGGCATGTCCGGCCCGACGTCGTGGCGGCCCAGGTGGCGAAGGCGTCCGCCGCCCCGGTCTACGTGCTGTTCGAAGACAGCGTCGGCACCGGCGTCGTCGGCGGCTACGTCAACGACCCGCGCGTTGCCGGGCGGGTCGCCATCCGCGCGGCCATGAACCTGCTCGACGGGGATTCGAGCCCGCCGGCGGCGGACGAGCGCCACTATTCCACCCGGGCGGTCGTCGACTGGCGGCAACTGCGCCGCTGGGGCATCGACGAGCGGACGCTTCCCGCCGGAGCGGACATCCGCTTCCGTCGGCCGTCGCTGTTCGAGGCCTATTTCCGCGAAGCGGTCACGGCGCTGGCGTTCATCGGCCTCCTGAGCGCCGCGCTCGGCCTCATCTTCGTCCTGTACGTCCAGCGCGGCCGCCTCGCCCTCGCCCTGCGGGATGCCAACAGCCGCCTGGAGGAACGGGTCGCCGCGCGCACGCGGGATCTCGAACGGGCGCTGGCCGAAGAACAGCGGGTGCGCCGGCACTTGCGCACTTTCATCGAGATGGCCACGCACGAGTTCAAGACCCCGCTGGCCGTCATCGACAGCGCCGCGCAGGTGCTGGAGCTTCTGGTGGATTCGGGGCGGGAGGAGGTCGGCAGCCGGATCGCCGTCATTCGGCGGTCGGTGCGCCGCGTCGTCGACCTGATCGAAACCTGCCTGACCGGCGAGCGGTACGAGCAGCTTTCGGCGCACGTCCTGCCGTTCGACCCGGCGCAGATGATCGAACGGGTGGCCGAACGGCACCGCAGCGCCGATGCCGGCTTCCTGGTCACCGACACCGGCGACCTGCCGCCGGAGGTCATCGCCGATCCGGAACTGCTGGGCATCGCGCTGGATGCGCTGATCGACAACGCCCGCCGGTACGCCCGGACGGGCGGGCCGATCGAGGTGGCGGCGCGCCGCGAGGGGGCCGCGATCGTCTTCACGGTGGGCGACCGTGGGCCGGGCGTGCCCCCCGACCAGGTCGAACGCATCTTCGAGAAATATTTCCGCGGCACCGGGAACGGCGGCGCCCCTGGCACGGGGATCGGCCTGCACCTCGTCAAGACGATCGCCGAACTGCACTGCGGAACCGCCCGATACCGGCCACGGCCGGGTGGCGGGGCGCTGTTCCTTCTCACCATCCCCCTCGGCCGGATCGACATCCCGGAGCCCGCAACGGAAGCCGCGGCCGCCGGGACGCCCATGCAGACCTGATCGGTGCCCGGATCACGGCGTGGGCTGAACGATCCGGATCTCCTCCCAGAACAGATAGCCGATGGAGTGAACGGTGCGAATCGGCAGGACGCAGCCCGTCTGCTCGTCCACCTTGAGCCGCAGCCGCCGCATGGCGGCGTCGAGATTGCGGTTGTGCGGATCCGCCGGATCGTAGCCGAGGGCGGCCAGCAAATCGCCGCGGGAGGCGGCGGCACCGGGCCGCGCCGTCAGCCGGAGCAGCAGCGATACCTCGTTGGCCGTCAGGTGCGCGGACCGTCCGCCGGGCGTGAACAGGGCAAAGCCGGCTGGGTCGAAGCACCAGGGCTGGGCGGCGCCCTTCGGCGCCTCTTCGCCGTTCCCGGCGGTCGGAGGGGACGCCGGCCCGATGCGGCGGATCAGGCTCCGTGCGGCCGCGACCAGTTCGCGCAGGTCGACGGGCTTGGGCAGGTAGATGTCCGCGCCGGCGTCGAAGCCGCGGATACGGTCCTCGTTCATGTTCCGGGATGTCGCCATGATGATCCCGGTGTTCCGCTGGCTGCGCAGATGAGTGGCGATGGATACCCCATCCTCGTCCGGCAGGTTCAGGTCGAGCACGACGATGGAAAAGTCTTCGACCGCCAAGCGGCGGTAAAAATCGCTCGCCGAGCCGACACCCACTGCGGTGAAGCCGGACAGAGACAGGAACGTGACGACCTGCTCCCGCAGATCGGCATCGTCCTCGACCACGATGATCTTCATTGTACGCCTGCTTCTCGCCTTCGGCAGCCCTGCGCCAATACGGATACGAAGCGGCGCGCTCCGTTTCGCGGGATCGTTCTGCGGGTGTTCCTTCGGCGCACTGCTTTCAACCGATGCGGGCGGTGTCGAATCCCGGTCGATTTTCGCACTTGCCGCGGTGTCTACGCAACCTTTGTGCATATACGATCCCCGGCCACGAGGCCGTGCGCGCCGCCGGTCGTCCGTGAATTCGCGGGCGGGTCGGGCGTCGTCATCCGCCGCCGCCGCGCCCTGCCGCTTTCGGTTGACACACCCGCACCGCAACACTATGGTCCGCGCCCTAACGAACACGCCGCCGACCTGCACCAGGAATTGCTGCCATGAAGATCGTGAACTCCCTCAAGTCGATGAAGACGCGCCACAAGGCCTGCCGTGTGATCCGCCGCAAGGGCCGGGTCTACGTCATCAACAAGCAGAACCCGCGCTTCAAGGCCCGCCAGGGCTGAGTCGGCCAGCGGCCGGTTCGTCCGGTCGCGCCACGTCGCAGGGCTTGTTCGGCCGCGCCGGTCTTCCGGCGCGGTTTTCGCTTTTTGGCGCTTCCGTTGTGCTCGAAAGATTGGTAATACCACTTGCCCGCCCGGCGGAGTGGTGATACCGCTTAACCCCAGAACGCCCCGGGTCGAGGGCGGTCCCTGGGAGGAGCGAGCCGGCATGAAGATGCCCGCACCCGACGGCGGCGTCATTTCCCGTCGCCGCGAGATCATCGAACGCCTGCGCGCCATCGTGCCGGGCGAAGGCGTCATCGTCGACGAATCGGAACTGCGCGCGTACGAGAGCGACGGGGTGACCGCCTATCGCCAGCCGCCGCTCGTCGTCGTTCTGCCCAACACGACGCAGCAGGTGAGCGAGGTGCTCCAGGCCTGCAAGGAGATGGGCGTCAAGGTCGTGCCGCGCGGCGCGGGGACCTCGCTGTCCGGCGGCGCCTTGCCGTTGGCCGACGGCGTGCTGCTCGGCCTGGGCAAGTTCAACCGGATCCTGGAGATCGACTACGACAACCGCTGCGTCGTGGCGCAGCCGGGCGTCACCAACCTGGGCATCTCCACCGCCGTGGCGCACGAGGGCTTCTACTATGCGCCCGACCCCTCCAGCCAGATCGCCTGCACCATCGGCGGCAACGTGGCCGAGAACTCCGGCGGCGTGCACTGCCTGAAATACGGCCTGACCACCAACAACGTGCTGGGCGTGGAGATGGTGCTGATGGACGGCACCGTCGTGCGATTCGGCGGCAAGCACCTGGAGGCCGGTGGCTACGACCTGATGGGGGTCATCACCGGCTCCGAAGGGCTGCTGGGCGTGGTGACCGAGGTGACCGTGCGCATCCTGCGCAAGCCGGCCACCGCGCGCGCCGTGCTGCTGGGCTTCCCGAGCAGCGAGGGGGCCGGCGACTGCGTCGCCGCCATCATCGCCGCCGGCATCATCCCCGGCGGCATGGAGATGATGGACCGCCCGGCCATCCACGCGGCCGAGGACTTCGTGCACGCCGACTACCCGCTGGACGTCGAGGCGCTGCTGATCGTCGAGCTGGACGGACCGCCGGCGGAGGTCGACCACCTCATCGAACGGGTCGACGCGATCGCCAGGGACAAGGGCGCCGTCTACGCCCGCATCTCCAACAGCGAGGAGGAGCGGCTGGTGTTCTGGGCCGGCCGCAAGGCGGCCTTCCCGGCGGTGGGCCGGATCAGCCCCGACTACCTGTGCATGGACGGCACCATCCCCCGCAAGGCGCTGCCGCTGGTGCTCCAGCGCATGACGGAAATGTCGGCGAAGTACGGGCTGCGCGTCGCCAATGTCTTCCACGCCGGGGACGGCAACCTGCACCCGCTGATCCTCTACGACGCCAACAAGCCCGGCGAGCTGGAGGCGGCGGAGGCGTTCGGCGCCGACATCCTGAAGCTGTGCGTGGAGGTCGGCGGCGTGCTGACCGGCGAGCACGGCGTGGGGGTGGAGAAGCGCGACCTGATGGTGCACCAGTTCACCGACACCGACCTGAAGCAGCAGCAGCGCCTGAAGTGCGCCTTCGACCCCGACGGGCTGTTGAACCCCGGCAAGGTGTTTCCGGAGCTGCACCGCTGCGCCGAGCTGGGCCGCCTGCACGTCTCCGGCGGCAAGCTGCCGTTCCCCGACATCCCGAGGTTCTGAGGGGCCGTCCGTGAGCATCACCACCTTCAAGCCGGACACGCCGGCACAGCTCGCCGACACCGTGGCCTGGGCGCTGAGCGCCAGCGAGCCGCTGGAACTGCTGGGCCAGGGCAGCAAGCGCCGCCTGGGCCGGCCGGTGCAGGCGGGCTACGCGCTCGACCTCGCCGCCCTGTCGGGCGTCGTCGCCTATGAACCGGAGGAGCTGGTGCTGACGGTGAAGGCCGGCACGCCGCTGTCCGGGATCCTGCCCATGCTGGCCGAGCGGCACCAGCACCTCGCCTTCGAGCCGCAGGATCTCGGCCCGCTGTTCGGGCAGGCGCCCGGCGGCGGCACCATGGGTGGGCTGCTGGCCTGCGCGCTGGCGGGCCCAAGGCGCATCCAGGCGGGCTCGGCGCGCGACCACTTCCTGGGCTTCGAGGCGGTGTCCGGCCGCGGCGAGGTGTTCCGCGCCGGTGGCAAGGTGGTGAAGAACGTCACCGGCTACGACGTGCCGAAGCTGATGGCCGGCTCCATGGGCACATTGACGGCGCTGACCGAAGTGACGGTGAAGGTGCTGCCCGCACCCGAGGACACGCGCACGCTGATCCTCATCGGCCGCGACGACGAGGACGCCGTGCGCGCCCTGACCCGCGCGCTGCAAAGCCCGCACGAGGTATCGGGGGCGGCGCACCTGCCGGCCCCGGTCGCCGGCCGCTCGGCCGTCAAATCCGTGGCCGGCGCGCATGCGGGCGTGACGGCGGTGCGGCTGGAGGGCTTCGGCCCCTCCGTGGCGGCGCGTGTCGCGGTGTTGCGCGAGGAACTGGGCGCCGACTCGGTGCTGGAGCGGGACGAGTCGCTGGCGCTCTGGCGCGAGGTCCGCGACGTGACGCTGCTGGCCCAGCCGGCGGAGCGGCTGATCTGGAAGCTGTCGGTGCCGCCCGCCACGGGCGCCCGGGTGGCGGAGGAGATCGTCATGGCGCTGGGCGGCGAGGCGGAGTTCTATTTCGACTGGGGCGGTGGTTTGATCTGGCTGGCGACCGAGGCGACGGCCGATGCGCGCACGCTCCGCGCCGCCATGGGCTTCGCCGGCGGCCACGCCACGCTGGTGCGGGCTCCCGACCACCTGCGCGCCGCCGTCGACGTCTTCCACCCGCAGCCCCGGCCGCTGGCCGACCTCGCCGCGCGGGTGAAGGAGAGCTTCGATCCCCGGCGCCTGTTCAACCCCGGCCGCATCTACGCGGGGGTATAGGGAATCATGCAGACCAACTTCACCCTCGACCAACTCGCCAAGGCCGACGTCGCGGAGGCGGAGCGCATCCTGCGCAAGTGCGTGCACTGCGGCTTCTGCACGGCGACCTGCCCGACCTACGTCCTGCTGGGCGACGAACTGGACAGCCCGCGCGGCCGCATCTACCAGATCAAGGACATGCTGGAGCGCGGCGGCACGCCGTCGCCCAAAACGGTGAAGCACATCGACCGCTGCCTCACCTGCCTGTCGTGCATGACCACCTGCCCGTCGGGCGTCGACTACATGCATCTGGTCGACAACGCCCGCGCCCGCATCGAGGATCTGCACACGCGGCCCGCCCATGAGCGCGCGCTGCGCGACATGCTGGCGCGCGTGCTGCCCAACCCGCGGCTGTTCCGGCTGGCGCTGCTGGGCGGCGCCATGGCCAAGCCCTTCGCCGACCTGATGCCGAAAGCGCTGCGCTCCATGCTGAAGCTGCTGCCCAAGCGCGGCGTGCCGGGGCCGAGTCACATGGACCGGCCCGGCGTCTATCCCGCGGAAGGGCCGCGCCGGAAGCGCGTGGCGCTGCTGCTGGGCTGCGCGCAGCAGGTGCTGGCGCCGCAGATCAACGACGCCACCGTGCGTCTGCTGACCCGCCATGGCGTGGACGTGGTGGTCGCCAAGGGTGCCGATTGCTGCGGGGCGCTGACCCACCACATGGGCAAGGACGACATGGCGCGCGACACGGCGCGCCGGACCATCGCCGCCTGGACCCGCGAGATCGAGGGGGAGGGGCTGGACGCCATCATCATCAACGCGTCCGGCTGCGGCACCACGATCAAGGACTACGGCCACATGTTCGCCGCCGACCCGCAGTGGCAGCCGCGCGCCGCGCGTGTCGCGGCGCTGGCCCGCGATGTGACGGAGTTCCTGGCGGAACTGGGGCTGATGGAACCGGCGGTGGAGACGGGGCAGGCCATCGCCTATCACTCCGCCTGTTCCATGCAGCACGGCCAGCGCATCAAGAATCCGCCGCGCGACCTGCTGCGCGCCGCCGGGTTCGAGGTGCGGGAGATCCCGGAGGCGCACATCTGTTGCGGCTCGGCCGGCACCTACAACATCCTGCATCCGGACATCGCCGTGGAATTGCGCGACCGCAAGGTCCGCAACATCGAGAGCACGAAGCCGGACGCGATCTCCGCCGGCAACCTGGGCTGCATCACGCAGATCGCCACCGGCACCGGCATCCCCATCGTCCACACGGTGGAACTGCTGGACTGGGCGACCGGCGGACCGCTGCCCGACGCGCTGCACGGCCGGCCGGCCTTCAAGCCGCCGAAGCGGACGGCGCGCGCGGCGGAATAGGGCGGCACGAACATTTTTTGGAACTCCTGCGTCCTGGCGGTCACCAACGTGCGATTGCGCCCGACGGGATGGAGGAGAACATGTTCGATCGCAACGGTCTGGTCGCCGCCGTGGCCGGCGCCCTGGGGCTGGCCGGGGTCGCGCTGCCCGCGCAGGCGGCCTGCTTCTACAACAACTCGCCCTACTACGAGGTCTGGGTGAAGCTGGACTGCGGCTTCCTGTGCAACAACACCTGGAAAATCGGCATCGGCGAGTACCGCTGCCGCGGCGGCACCGGCGGCGAGTTCACCGTGGGCCTGACCGAGCACCTCGCGCGCTTCGCCTCCAAGGTGGACGACCACGGTTACGTCGCGGTCGTCGGGAAATGCCGCCCGGAACCGACGGTCCGGGTGCAGGCGCTGAGCGAGAACCACGTCGTGCAGTACGACCGCGAGACCACCGGCATCGGCCACGATTGCCGCTGGTAGCCGCGCGCGGCGGATCCGATGAGCATGGCTTCGACGGGATGGAGGAAAAGATGGTCACGCGGAACGCCCTGATCGCCGCCGCGGCCGGTGCCTTGGGGCTGGGGCTCCTGGCCGCGCCCGCCGAGGCGTCCTGCTTCTACAACCACACGCCCTTCACGAACATCGACGTGCGGCTGTACTGCGGCTGGCTGTGCAACAACGAGTGGACCATTTCCAAGGGCGGCCACAACTGCCGGGGCGGCAGTGGCGGTGCCTTCGCGGTCGGCGTCCCCGGGAGTGCCACGAAAAAGACGGGAAAGGTCGACGACCACGGCTACGTCACCGTCGAAGGGGAGTGCACGGCGAACGTGAAGAGGCTGCGGCTCCATGTTTGGAGCGAAGGGCACAGCCTTCAGTCCGAATCCTCGTGGCTCGACGTCCCCACCGGCGAGTGCACGCCGGGCTGACGGGTGATGGACCGCGTCGGGCCGCCCGGAGGCGGCCCGACGTCAACCGTCGATCAGAACTGATCCTCGGCCAGCGCCATGACGGTGCGCTTGGCGGTGAGGATCGGGATCAGCAGGCCCTGCGCGCCGGGCAGGATCTGCTCGGCGTAGAAGCGCGCGGTCACCAGCTTGGCCTCCAGGAAGGCGGCGTTGGAGCCCGGCTGACGCATTCCCTCCAGCGCCTTGGCCGCGGCGCGCGCCATCATCCAGCCGCCGGCCACCGTGCCCCACAGGCGCAGGTAGTTCACCGCACCGGCGGCGGCCGCGTGCGGGTCGCCGTCCTTCTGCCTCGTCACCATCCACGCCGTCGCCTGGTCCAGCGCGTCGAGACCAGCCGCGAGGTTGGTGCGGATCGCCTCGATGTCGTCGCCGGGGGCGGCTTCCAGTTCCGTGACCGTGGCGCGCATCTCCTCGATGAAGGCGCGGGCGGCCTCGCCGCCATCGCGGCCGACCTTGCGGAAGGTCAGGTCGTTGCCGTGGATGCCGTTGGTGCCTTCATAGATCGGGGTGATGCGGGCGTCGCGGTAGTGCTGGGCGGCCCCCGTCTCCTCGATGAAGCCCATGCCGCCGTGGATCTGCACGCCGGTGGAGGCGACGTCGCAGCCGATGTCGGTGGACCACGCCTTGACGATCGGCGTCAGGATGTCGACGCGCGCGGTCGCCGCCTTGCGCACCGCCGCG
>DASPIO010000172.1:0-4719 GCA_035629155.1 Azospirillum sp.
GATGCCGGTGGTGAACATGTGGTGCACCCACAGCCCGAAGCTGAAGAACCCCGTGCCCACCAGCGCCAGCACCACCCAGTCGTGCCCGACCAGCCGGTGCTGCGCGATGGCCGGCACCATCATCGACACCATGCCGGCGGCGGGCAGGAAGATGATGTAGACCTCCGGGTGGCCGAAGAACCAGAACAGGTGCTGCCACAACAGCGGATCCCCGCCCAGGTCGGCGATGAAGAAGGGCCAGTGGAAGGCGCGCTCGATCTCCAGAAGCGCGGTGGCCAGGATGACGGCGGGAAAGCCGAAGATGATCATGCCCGCCATCACCAGCATGGCCCAGCAGTAGATCGGCAGCTTGTCCAACGACATGCCGGGCGGACGGGTGCGCAGGATGCCGACCACGATCTCGATGGCGCCGGCGATGGCGGAGATTTCGATGAAGCCGATGCCCAGAAGCCAGAAGTCGGAATTGATGCCGGGGGAGAAGGTGAAGCTGGTCAGAGGCGGGTACATGAACCAGCCGCCGTTGGGCGCCGCGTCGAAGATCAGCGATGCGAAGAAGGCGCAGCCGCCGAAGAAGTAGGCCCAGAAGGCGAAGGCCGACAGGCGCGGGAACGGCAGGTCGCGCGCCGCCAGCATGGCCGGGATCAGGTAGACGCCGATGGCCTCCACGACCGGCACGGCGAACAGGAACATCATGCCGGTGCCGTGCACGGTGAAGAACTGGTTGTAGGTGCCGTGGTCCAGCAGGTCGTTTTCCGGCACCGCGAGCTGCGCGCGCATGGCCAGCGCCAGCAGCCCGGCGATGACGAAGAACAGCAGCGCCGTGCCGATGTACATCGCGCCGATGATGTTGTTGTTCACCGCCGTGATGTAGCTCAGGCCCTTCGGCGCCTGCCAGACGCGCTCCAGAGTGCGCAGCTCCTCCGGGGGGCGCGGCAGCACGCTGGGCAGGGGGCGGTCGGCGTCGAGAGGTGCCGTCATTTCAGGCTCTCCAGCCAAGCGGCGAGGGATCGCAGCGTCTCGCCGTCCATCACGTCGAAGGACGGCATGCGGGCCTCCGGCTTGACGTGCTGGGTGTTGCCGATCCACACGGCGAACGCCTCGGCCGTGTTGGGGAGCGTTCCGGCGGCCAGGGACAGGCGATCGCCCACGTGCGTCAGGTCGGGGCCGAGCACGCCCAGCGCGCGCGTGCCGGCGATCCTGTGGCAGGCGCCGCAGCCGAACCTCAGGAAGGCGTCGTGTCCGGCCGCCAGCACCGGGCCTGCGGGCTCGGGTGCCGGTTGCGCCTGTGCGGCCAGCCAGGCATCGAAGCGCTCGGCCGGCTCCGCGATCACATGCAGGGCCATGAGCGCGTGCTGGGCGCCGCAGTACTCGGCGCACTGGCCGCGGTAGATGCCCGGCCGGCCGGCCGTCAGCGTCAGCCGGTTCACGTGACCGGGGATCATGTCGATCTTGCCGGCGAGGCTGGGAACCCAGAAGCTGTGGATGACATCGGCCGACCGCACCACGAACTCCACGGGACGCCCCACCGGGATGTGGATCTGGTTGGCGGTGCGGATGCCCCCCGCCGGCCCGGCGCCGGGATAGCGCACGTCCCACCACCACATGTACCCGGTCACCTCGACGCGCAGCGTGTCGGGTCCGGTCGCCGCCGAGAGACGGCGGGCGATGCCGAACTCGTGGACCTGCAACGCGCTGAGCGCGACGACGGGAAACAGGATGCCGCCACCGATCACCCAGCCGCGCGCACCGGGAAACCGCTCCGGCCGCACGAACACGGCGTACAGCGCCAGCGCCATCACACCGGCGAAGATGACCGCCGCGCCCACGATCAGGACCAGAGAAAGGTTGAAGATCGCCGCGGCGTGGTCCGCTCCGGGATCGAGCGCCGACTGGCGCTCCGAACAGGCGGGCAGCGCCAGCAGGAACGCGGCGGCCGGCGCCGCCACAAGGCGCCCCGTACGGCGCCGGCCTGGATCGAGGGCCATGCCCGTGCTCCCCGCCATCTCTCCTGCCCGCCATTTCTCCTGGAGGTGCCTCGCGCGAAACGGCTCAGCCTCCGTACCGCCGCAGCGTTCAACCCGCCGCACCGGTGCGTGTTCCATGGCCCGGAGCTTCCAGACATCCGGAATGCCGTCCCGCCGGCCGAGTTGAGGAGTTGGTGAACCCGGGAGAGGCGCGATGCGTGGAACCTTGAAGACCTTTGCGATGCTGCTCGCCGTCCTGGGCGTGGGCGCCTTCCTCTTCGCCTGGTCCGGGCTCTACAACGTCGGCGCCAGCCAGGGGCACTGGGCCATCACCTATTGGTTCCTGGAGTTCGCCATGCGCAACTCCATCGAGACGCACGCCGCGTTCGTCGACACCCCGCCGGACCTGGACGACATCGCCCTCGTGCAGCGCGGCGCCGGGCACTACGAGAACGGATGCGCCCCGTGCCACGGCGCCCCCGCGGAGCCCCGCAATCCGATCTCCCGCCACATGCTCCCCGCCCCGCCCGACCTGACGGAGCACGCCAGCCATTGGGAGCCGAAGGAGCTGTACTGGATCACGCTCAACGGCATCAAGATGGCCGGCATGCCCGCGTGGCCGGCCCAGGAGCGCAAGGACGAGCCGTGGGCGCTGGTCGCCTTCCTGCGCCGCCTCGACGGCATGGACGCGCAGGAGTACCGGCGTCTGGCGTTCGGGGAGGTGCCCGCCGACGGCCAATCGGCAATGAACGAGTTGGAGTGGCTGGACCAGGCCATCCTTGAGACCTGCGCCCGCTGCCACGGCTACGACGGCGCCGGGCGGGGCACCGGCGCCTTCCCGCGCCTTGCCGGCCAAAGCGCCGCATATCTCTATGAATCGCTCAGGGCCTACGCCAGCGGTGCCCGGCCGAGCGGCATCATGCAGCCCCCGGCGGCGGCGCTGAGCGAAACCGAGATGCGCGCGCTGGCCGAGTACTACGCGACCCGGGACGCCCCGCCCCCGCCCCGCCCCGAGGACCCCGACCCGCGGCTGCGCCAACTGGGCAGCGCCATCGCCTCGGTCGGCGACCCGGACCGTCGGGTGGCACCCTGCGCCAGTTGCCACGGTCCGGGGCCGCGGGATCCCCGCTACCCCTTGCTCGCCGGCCAGTACGCGGGCTATCTCGCCGGTCAGCTTCACCTGTGGCAGCGCGGCTTGCGCACCGGCACCTCGCTGGGCAGGATCATGGCCGCGGCCGCCCACAACCTGACCGACGAGCAGATCCGCGCGGTATCTCTGTACTATGCCCTGCTCCCGCCGTCCGAAGACCGGCGCGAGGCGGTGGCACGCTGAGAACGGGTATCGGGACCAAGCCACGCCGCCCCTCATCGCGCGCCGGACGGCGTCGGCGGTGGAGCAAGCGCCGCGGCGTCACCCGAGCCCCTCGATGACCGGCACAGCCTCCGCCGCGCTCGGCATCAGGGAGCGCCCTCGTCCCGGCGTGCGGCCCAGCGTGCGACGTTGCTGAGCGCCTCCGCCCGTCCGCCACCGGCATCGGTGAGGATGCTGACCGATCCATCGGTTTCGAGCACGACGGCGGCGACCGTCTCGATATCGGGGACACCGCTGGCGCGCATGGCGGCCAGAACCTCCTCTCGTGTCATTCGCTGGGCCTTCAAGGCGCTCTCCAGAAACCGCCCGTGACGCACGATCAGGGTCGGCTCGTCCTTGATCATCGCCTGGAAGCGCGGCGAACGCACCGACAGCCACGTGATGACGTACTGGAGCGCCACGAGCAGAGCCAGGGCCGTGACGCCCTCCGCCAGCGGCACCGACTTGCTGAGCAGTACGGTCGCCAGGGTCGAACCGAGGGCCACCGTGACCACCAGATCGAACGCGTTCAGCTTGGTGAGCGTCCGCTTCCCGGACACCCGCAACAGCAGGATGAGCGCGGCATAGGCGAGCGTGCCGACGATCAGCACCCTGGCGACACCGCTCCACGCGTCGAAGAACATCGCCCCTCCCTTTTTCGCCGGACCACCGCCCGACCCGGACCACCGTCCGACACACGAGCGCGCTTCCGGGGCGTTCCGCGCGCCTGTTCGCCCGCCGTACCCCGGTCAAGGGCCGCCCCGGCCGGCCGGGACAGCGGCAGGGCAAAAGCGCTTTGCCGCCGCACCATCCGCCGCCGCGCTGCCACCGTCACGGCGCGGCGCGCGGCCTCGGACCGTCCCGGCTCCACGGCAGCCCGGCCATGCGGGATCCCGCGCCGATCCGGCACGGCCGCCCTGTGGAGCGCTCTGTGAAGAGAGGGGTGCGGCGCCCGGCGTTCGGCCCGGGGGATTGCCGATACGCCGAACGCCGCAGACCCACCACGCGCGTCCCGGCCAGCCGGTCGGCGCGCGGCGCCACCGGGCGGGAGGATAGACGCCACACCGCCAGCGCGCCGGAGGGCGGGGGGACCGCTGCGACGACCCGAGACGCAGCGGCGGGAGCGGTGGTGGGTTCGGGGGCCATGGCCGGCTCGGGAGCGACGGGAGCCTCAGGGGCCATGGCGGGTTCGGGCGGGGAGAGGCGCGACCGCGGTTCCGGCGGCTGGCCGCCGTCCACGCGCCGAACAGGCGTCCGCGGGCGCGCCTCGTGGTTCCGCAGTTCGGTGCGGGCGCGGGACAGGCGCGAACGGACGGTGCCGATGGACACGCCCAGCGCCTTCGCGGCCTCCTCGTAGCTGAGGCCGTCGAGCACGACGATGCGGATCAGCTCGCGATGGTTGGG
>DASPIO010000173.1:0-3850 GCA_035629155.1 Azospirillum sp.
CTCCGGCTTGATCGGCGAGGCGACGATGGAGGCGACGCGCGGCTCGGGGTGGTAGGCGCCGTCCACGGTGACGCCGCGGGTGGAGACGATCTTCAGCGGCTCCAGCGTCTGGCCGTCCATGATCACGTACTGCGGCGGCCAGTAGGAGCCGGCGACCGCGTACTTGTCCTCGAAGCCCTTGAACTTGGAGGTCTCGACCGAGCGGGCGTCGAGGCCGGTCTTGATCGTCGCGACGACCTCCGGCTTCTCCATCCACATGTCGATCATGTCGAGCTTGCCGTCACGGCCGATCACATAGACGTAGCGGCCCGACGCCGACACGCGCGAGATGTGCACCGCGTAGCCGGTCTTGACGATGTTCCAGATCTTCTTGGTGTCGCCGTCGATGAGCGCCACCTCGCCGGTGTCACGCAATGTCACCGAGAAAACATTGTTCAGGTTGACGTTGTTCATCTTCTTGGTCGGGCGCTTTTCGGGCGCGACGACGACCTTCCACGACCCCTTCATCTCCTTCATGCCCCATTCCGGCGGGGCGTCGGGGGTCATCTGGATGTAGGTGGCGACGTTCTTGATCTCGTCCTTGGTCAGGATGTCGTCGAAGTTCGGCATCCCGCCTTCGGTGCCCAGCGCCAGGATCTTCTCAAGCCGCGACTGGCCCAGCTTCTTCGTGGCCTCCGGCTCCAGGTTCTTGCCCGTGGCGCCCTTGCGCAGAACGCCATGGCAGCCGGCGCAGCGTTCGAAATAGATCTTGGCGCTCGCTTCCTGGGCGTCCTTCGGCAGCGACGGCTCGGCCGTTTGCGCCGAAGCGGACATGGGTGCAAAAGCGAGCAACGCCGGCACCGCCAGCGAGGCTGCCATAATAGCGGGACGACTCCACCGCATACGCCTTCTCCCTCGACTTGGTACAGATAGCGTCACCGGTATTAAGCGCGTCCCCAATACGAAACCTTGACTTTGGTCAACGTCCTCCATGACGCATTCAGGACGGTAATTCGACCTCTAAAATACCGCTCAAACGCAAGCGTGGCCGGTGAATTCCTTCACCGGCCACGCGCTTGGCACCAACCTGCAATTCTCCTGTCACGTCACGACGCATCCGCCCCGCCCTCCGCTGCGCACAGCCGGCGCAGGCGGGCGACGTCGTCGATGCTCACCGTCCGCCCGCGCGTGTGCACGCCGAACTCCTTCAGCCGACCCAGGACGCGCGACAGGCTTTCCGGCTCCATGCCCAGGCGGCTGGCGATGATCATCTTCTTCAGCGGCAGCTCGATCACCGCCTGCCCCTCGCCGGGCGGAGCCAGCGACAAAATGAAGCTGGACACCCGCCGCATCGGGCTGTGTTCGCGCAACGTCCGCACCTCCTGCTTCAGGTGCCGGTTCCACAGGCTGAGCGCCGCCAGCATGCCGTAGGCGAGGTCGCGGTTGCGGCGCAGGCCGGCAAGAAACGGCTCGGCGCGCACGCGGACCAGTTCCGCCTCCTCGATCACCTCGGCGCAGACCGGATAGCAGCCGCTGGCGAACATCGCCGCCTCGGCGAAGGAGGCGACGGGCTCGACCACCTCGACGATGCTCTCCTTGCCGTCCTCGGTCAGGGCGAACAGCTTCACCCGGCCGCTCAGCAGGATGTAGAACGCATCGGCCGGGCTGCCCGCCTCGAACAGCATCGCGTGCGCCGGGAACCGCTCCACCGCCGCACCGCCCAGCAGGTCGCCCAGCGCGTCCCTCGGCATCCGCTCGAAGATCGGCAGGTCGGCGATCTGCTCGGGATCCAGGCGCCGACGCCGGCAGCCCTTGGCGGCGCGGCAGCGCTGGCCGGTATCGGTGGGGGTGCGCAACGGGCAGATGCGGCCATAGCCCTGCGAACAGTTCATCGTCGCGGCCCTCCCGGCGTCAGGAATCGAGGTCGCTGCTGCACGCGTAGCGGCGCAGCGCGTCCACGTCGCGCACCAGCAGCTCGTCGTTGCGGCCGACGGTCACGCCGTGCGCGCGCAGCTTGGCGAAGGCGCGCGACAGACTCTCCGGCTGCATGCCCAGCCGTTCGGCCAGCACGTGCTTCTCGCACGGCAGGACGATCCGCGCCGCCCCGGTCTTGCCCCCCGCCAGCCCGGCCAGATGGTTCGCCAGCCGCCGCGCGGTGGAGAGCAGCTTGAGTTCCGTGATCTCCTGGATCATGCCGCGCAGCCCCGCCGACGCGCCGGCCAACAGCGCCAGCACCACCTCGAACCGCTCCTCCATGTGTGTGAAGAAGGGGCCGGCCGGCACCGCCACCGCATCCACCGGCAGCAGCGCCTGCGCCGTGACCCCGTAAGCGCCGCGGTCGAACACCGCGTCCTCGCCGGCAAGGTCGCCGGCCGCCAGCACCTCGCCCCGCCCGCCCTCGCCAGCCGTCAGGCCGACGCTGCCCGACGCGATCACGAAGAAATCACGGGCCGGGTCGCCGCTGCGGAACAGCGTTCCACCCAGGTCAAAATGTCGCGCCTGGCTGTAGCCGAGCAGCCGCGCGCGGTCCTCGCCCGACAGCATGCTGAAGAACGGGCTGCGGGATACCACCCCGATCACGTCCGCGTCCATGGACATCCGCTCCCATCTTCGGTTTTCCACGCCGTTTTTCAACGGCGCGGGCTGGGTTTTGCGTGCTGTCCGAACGGTATGTTGCGGCCATGGGGAGTCGCTTGACCGTCGTCAAGGATCGCCCCACCCCGGCTGTCAATTATTGTCGCACCCCTGGGGACAGGAGCCCGCATCCGCGGCCGCCGCCATCCGGAACGCCGGAGCCCCGCAGACACCGGGGTCAGGAGAATTTTCGCATGCAGACCTTGCCAAAAGGATACAGGCGATGACGGAACGCTTTACCAAGGCGGCAGCCAGGAACATCTTCTACGGCGGCTCGCTCTTTTTCGGCGTCGTCTTCGTGTCGCTGGTGGCGCTCAGCCACAACTACGTGACCAAGACCGCCACCGACCAAACCACCCTCACCGACGCGGTCGCCCGCGGCAAGCACGTGTGGGAGAAGAACTCCTGCATCAACTGCCACACGCTGATGGGCGAGGGCGCCTACTTCGCGCCGGAACTGGTCAACGTGTGGCAGCGCTACGGCGGCGACAAGGACGCCGAGGGTGCGCGCGACACGCTCAAGGCCTGGATGCGCTCGCAGCCGTCGGGCATCGAAGGCCGCCGCCAGATGCCGCAGTTCAACCTGACGGAGCAGGAACTCGACGACCTCGCGGCCTTCCTGCAGTGGTCGAGCACGATCAAGGCCCAGAACTGGCCGCCCAAGCTGTCCGGCTGAGGAGACACCCCATGAAGTACCAAACCCAGAAGGTCGCCCTTCCCTATTTCCTGGGCGCACTTCTCCTGTTCGTCGTGCAGGTGTTGGTGGGTCTGCTGGCCGGCACCGTGTACGTGGAACCGAACTTCCTGTCCGAACTGCTGCCCTTCAACATCATCCGCATGATCCACACGAACGCGCTGATCGTGTGGCTGCTGATGGGCTTCTTCGGCGCCGCCTACTACCTCATCCCCGAGGAGGCGGAGTGCGAGCTTCACAGCCCGATGCTGGCCTACATCCAGTTCGGCCTGTTCATGTTCGGCGCGCTGGCCGCCGTCCTTGGCTACGTCTTCCGCATCCACGAGGGGCGCGAGTTCCTGGAGCAGCCGACGTGGATCAAGGCCGCCATCGTCGTCGTGGCGCTGATGTTCCTCTACAACATCACGCTGACGGTGATCAAAGGCCGCAAGACGGTGGTGACCAACATCCTGCTGATGGGGCTGTGGGGCATCGCGCTGTTCTTCCTGTTCGCCTTCTACAACCCGAACAACCTGGCGCTCGACAAGATGTACTGGTGGTTCG
>DASPIO010000174.1:0-15950 GCA_035629155.1 Azospirillum sp.
CGCCCACAGGATCACCTCCGCCGTAAACTGCCGCCCCTTGAACGGGGTCTTCTTGGAATGCATCACCGTGTCGCCCCAGCCGCCACTCCGGTCAAGGTTCTACGCGATCTACGCCGCGCCGCAAATGCTGCAACAGAGCCCCGATTCACGCTACATGCCAATATTTTATAAGCATTCAGGACTTTAGCTGGATATCTGCGTCAAATCGACGCGCTCAAGAGCCGATTTCTTCATCCTGGGAATTAGGTATCGCTAATAAAGATTGCCCTGCAAACCTTTCGCGAATTCATGCTACGCGCTCTCTCACAGGTTGTCCCATTTTTGACATTCGCAGGGTGAGGTGAATCAATGGCCGATTAATGACAAGAGGCCTAGGGTTTTCTTACCCGCGATCGGCCAAGAGACATAGCGGCGGCTGTCGATTAGCCTATTCCTCACGCCGCCTCGCTAGCCCGCTGACCGTTCCAGGTGGTCCCAGCATGGAGGCACCGGGAAATGCTAACCACACGTCGAAACTTTCTTCAGGGAATCAGCTCGCTCGCCGCGCTCGCCGCGACGTCCGGCGCGCTCCCCGCCTTCGCCAATGTGGCGTTGACCCCCGGCGCGAGAAAGCTGGCCGAAGAGGTCGTGAAATCGACCTGCGTCCACTGCGTCAACTTCTGCGGCATCGAGGTGCAGAAGGTCGGCGGCGTCATCCGCTCGATCCAGCCCGACCGCGCACGGCGCGACGTCTACAATCACGGCATCTGCCCCAAGGGCGTGGCGGGCGGCTTCACCGCCTACAACCCCTACCGGGTCAAGGTGCCGATGAAGCGCACCAATCCGCTCAAGGGCGTCGACCAGGATCCCGGCTGGGTCGAGATCACCTGGGAGGAGGCCTTCCAGACGATCAGCGACAAGCTCGCCAAGATCAGGAAGGAGAAGCCGGCCAAGCTGATCTGGCAGCACGGCCACGGCAAGTACCTGATCGGCGACAGCTTCCCGAAGGCGTTCGCCAAGGCGTTCGGCACGCCCAACGTCATCCACCGCACCACCACCTGTGAATCGGCCCGCCACGTCGCCGATGACATCACCTGGGGCTATCACGGCTACCTGCCGGACATCGAACACTGCGACCTGTTCGTCGTCTTCGGCGCCAACTACTTCGAGGCCGAGCAGTACGCCCGCTGGCTGGACCACGCCGTTACCGACGCCAAGGAACGCGGCATGAAGGTGGTGGTGATCGAGCCGCGCCTGTCGCACGTCGGCGCCAAGGCAGACCAGTGGATCCCCGTGCGGCCGGGCAAGGACATCGTCCTGGTCATGGCCATCACCCGCCTGCTGATCGAGTCCGGGCACGTCGATGCGCCGTTCCTCACCACCTACACCAACGCGCCGCAACTGGTCGGCGCCGACGGCAAGGTGCTGCGCGACGGCGAGCAGCCGCTGGTCTGGGACACCGTCAGCAATTCCGCCAAGCCGCTGGCCGAGGGCGTCGTCCCGGCGCTGCGCGGCAGCTACACGGTGGACAGCAAGCCGGTGCGCACCGCCTTCGACGTCTACGCCGACAGCCTGAAGGACATGACGCCGGAGGCGGCGGCGGAGATCGCCGACGTTCCCGCCGACACCATCCGCGCGCTGGCCGCGCAGATCGGCCGCGCCGCACGCATCGGCACCACCACGAAGGTCGGCGACTACTCCCACCGCTACCGCCCGGTCGCCATCCACACCTGGCGCGGCATGACCGCCAAGGAGTTCGGCGTCCAGACCTGGCGCTCGGCGCTGATGCTGCAGATGATGCTGGGCATCCCCGACGCCGTCGGCGGCATCAAGCTGAGCGCCGCCTACCGCAACCCGGACTACATGGGACCCTCCAAGTGCGAGTACCCGCCCAAGCGGGTCGACCTCGCCAAGAGCGTCTACTTCCCCAACGGCCATCACGACGTCTGCCAGCAGGTGGCGCTGACCGTGCTCGACCCGAAGGCCTACGGCCTCCAGTACGAGCCGGAGATGCAGATCTTCTACGCCACCAACCGGCCGGTCTCGACCTCCGACACCGCCACCCAGTTCCGCTCGATGGAGAAGACGTTCAACGTCACCATCGAAGTGCACATGAGTGAAACGGCGTGGATGTCGGACATCGTGCTGCCCGACCTCTCGTACCTGGAATCCTGGCACTACGCGCCGACCCGCTCCAATCCGCACGCGAAGAACACGGCGATCCGCCGGCCGGTGGTCAACGCCTACAACCTCCAGCACGACGGCTTCACCATCCTGTGGGAGCTGGCCAAGCGCCTGGGGATGCTCGACGCCTACGTCGATGCCATCAACGACGCCTGGAAGCTGAAGGAGCACAAGTTCGAGAAGGGCCGCGACTACACGGCGCGGGAGTCGGTCGAGGTCCTCTGGGCCAACGCCACCAAGGGCAAGCCGTTCGACATCGCGCTGAAGGAAGGCTTCGTCGCGACCAAGCTCGCCCCGGTCGATGTCTACGGCAAGGGTGTCGAGGAGAAATTCAGGGGCCCCGGCAAGCCGAAGATGCAATTCTACGCCGACTCCATGGTCCACACCCTGGAGAAGGTGAAGAAGACCGTCGAGAAGGAAGGCATCAAGAACATCGACGTGGCGCAGTACAAGATTGCCTACTCGCCGATCCCGCTGAAGGAGCATGCCTTCCCGACGCCGCACCGCGAGGCCGCGGACCTGCCCTTCTACCTGATTACCTTCAAGCGCATGTACCGCAACCAGTCGGCGTGCAGCAACACCAACCCGATCCTGAACTTCGCCATCGGCAAGGACACCAACGAGAACCACGTCCTCATCAACGCCACCACCGGCGCCAAGCTGGGCCTGAAGGACCAGGACTTGGTGGTGATCGAGACGCGGATCGGCAAGGTGTCCGGCAAGTGCAAGCTGACCGAGGGCATCCGCCCCGACACCGTCGGCGTCTCCTACCACTACGGCCACTCGATCGCCGGCTGGCCGGAGTACGCCCGCAAGGGCATCGACGTGAACCGTGTCATCGAGCTGCATCCCGACCGCGTGTCGGGCATGAACTCGTACAACGACACCAAGTGCAAGATTTACAAGGCCCAGGCCTAAGGAGCGACTGTCATGAAGCTGGTACGTGTCATCGATACCACGCGGTGCATGGGTTGTCGCTCCTGCGTCGCGGCCTGCGCGGTCGAGAACCATTTCACGCCCGGCGCACCCTGGAACGTGATGATCGAGTCCGAAGGCGGGGCGTACCCGAACGTCCATCGCACCTTCGTGACGATGAACTGCATGCACTGCGAGAACCCCGCCTGCAAGGTGGCCTGCGACAAGGCCGGCTTCAAGGCGATCACCAAGAACGAGCTGGGCGTCGTGCTCGTCGATTACGACAAGTGCACCGGCTGCGGCTACTGCGCCGCGGTCTGCCCCTACGGCGTGCCGCAGATCAACGAGAAGCTGGCCCCGCTCTACCCCGGCCAGGCACCGAGCCCGATGGAGGCGATCGCCCCGGAGGACCGGCACTGGACGCACCGCAAGAAGGCCCGCACGGCGGAGAAGTGCACCTTCTGCTGGCACAAGCTGGAGAAGGCGGTACAGGACGGCAAGACCGACCGCATCGGCAAGGATCCCCAGTACACCCCGGCCTGCGACCTCGTCTGCCCGGTGGACGCGCGCGCCTTCGGCGACCTGGACGACCCGACCTCGACCGTCGCCAAGGCGGTGGGCGCCAAGAAGGCGGCCCAGCTCAAGCGCGAATACGGCACCAAGCCTCAGGTCTACTACGTGCTCGAAGGGGGAGAAGTGTGATGAAGGCCATCCTGTCCGCAGCCCTGCTGCTGGTCGCCGTCGCCGCCTCCCCGGTCCTCGCGGCGGACCCGGCACCCTCGGAGAAGCCGGTCGGCGCCGGCATCCTCGCCGATCAGATCCGCGAGGGCGAGATCCCGCTGGGCGACACCTACACGCTGGAGGTCGGCGGCCGCTTCCACCGCGTGCACACCAAGTACATGGCCATCAAGTGCGAGACCTGCCACGCCGGCGTGAAGTTCCCGGAGAACATCCAGTTCCTGCGCCGCGAGGAGTTCCCGCTGGTGGCCTATCCCGGCGCCGTCGACCGCGGCACCTGCATGGGCTGCCACCGCGGCGAAGGCGCGCTGGCGTCGCCGTTCTACGGAGTGCCGGTGAAATGACGGCGCCCGACTTCGATCAGGGCCGGGCGCGCGGCGAGGCCTACCTGTTCCTGGCGACGCTGTACGCCGGCCAGCCGACGGCCGACCTCCTCGCGGGAATGGCCGCCGCCGCCGACCGCCTGTCTGGCGACGATGGCGCCGCCGGGGAGATCATGAAGGCGCTGGCCGGCGAGTCCGACCTGGAGGCGCTGACGCTGCGGCTCGCCACCGAGCACACCCGCCTGTTCCGCGGCGTGCGCGAGGGCTACGGGCCGCCGCCGCCCTACGAGGCGCTGTGGCGCGAAGGGCAGATGATGGGCGACAGCACCGTCGCCGTCGCCACCGCCTTCCTGGAGGCCGGCTACGAGTACGACGGCGCCTGGGGGCCGTGCGACCACCTTGCCGAGGAGTTGCGCTTCATGGCGGCGCTGTGCATGGCCGAGGACACGCTGGACCGGCAGGAGGCCTTCCTCACGCGTCACCTGTCGGCCTGGGTGCCCACCTACTGCCAAGCGTTGGCGGAGCAAACGCGCGAGCCCTTCTACGGGGCTCTGGCGCGGGTGACCGCCGAGATCGTCGCCCAGGACGGGGAGTACGTCCGCTCTCTCCTCTGGCAACCGCCCGATGCCCTGGTTCGGGAAAGAGGAGTGTGATCGCGGCCGCGGCCGACGCCCGGCGCTGAGCGCACTCATGAGAACCAAAGGGGCCGCAACGGTCCCGAAGGGGGTAAGATGTTCATAGGTCCACACCGCCGCCCGCTCGGGGTCGCCGTGTTCCTTCTCACCGCCGCGCTGATGGCCTGGCCCGCGGCGGCGCAGACGAAGGGAGCCGCGCCCAAGGATCCCGAAACCGTGGAGATGGTCTCCAAGTCGAACGCCGAGTGCCTGGGCTGCCACACGCAGGAGGCGCTGAAGAAACCGCCGCGCCCGGACATGGATCTGGCGAAGCTGGGAGAGGCGCTGACCGACCCCGGCCTCTACGACGCGTCCGCCCATGCCGGCATGGCCTGCAAGACCTGCCACGTCGGCGGCTACCGCGAATACCCGCATGCCGCTCCCGCCGGTGCGCCTCCCGCCGGTGCGCCCCCGGCCAACGCACCCAAGATCGCCAAGGCGGAGACGCTGCAGTGCGACGAATGCCACGCGCAGCTGACCTTCCGCATCGACGCGCAGGTCGAGAAGAGCGTCCACTCGAAGAACCTCAAGGACGCCTTCACCTGCTCCACCTGCCATGACCCGCACGTCTACAAGACCGCGGCGAAGCTGGTCGAGCCGGTGAAGATCGTCGCCCAGGACAACGGCATGTGCCTGGACTGCCACGACAACGACGTCCGCTTCGCCAAGTTCGGCGGCACGCTGACGCCGAAGAAGGCGCGGCCTGACATCGACGCGATCCACATGTGGCTGCCCAACGCCAAGCGGCACTGGGAATCGGTGCGCTGCATCGAGTGCCACACCCCGCCGGCCACCACCCGACAGCTCGCCGTGTCGCACGAGGTGCTGAACAAGGAGAAGGCCGAGAGGAACTGCGTCACCTGCCACACACAGAACACGGCGCTGCGCACCCGGCTGTACCGCTACACCGCCGAGACGCAGGCGCAGCAGGCCGGCTTCCTCAACAGCGCGCTGCTCGGCAACGCCTATGTCATCGGCGCCACCCGCAACACCTACCTGGACCTGCTCGGGCTCGGCCTGATCGGGCTGACCATCGCTGGTGTCGGCGGGCATGCCGCCATCCGCATCCTCGGGGCCCTCGTCCGCCGCGGGAGGAAACAATGAGCCATCGCATCTACCTGCTGCCGCCGTGGATCCGCATCTGGCACTGGACCAACGCGCTCCTCATCATCACCCTGACGATCACCGGGGCCAGCGTGCACTTCGCCGACCCGAACCTGCCGATGGTGCCGTTCGAGCTGGCGACGCAGATCCACAACATCGCCGGGCTGGCGCTGACCGCCGCCTACGTGTTCTTCGTGGTCGCCAACATCGTCTCGGGCAACTGGTGGCAGTACGTGCCGAAGCCGCAGGGCTTCCTGACGCGCTGCCTGCGGCAGATGCGCTTCTACGCCTGGGGCATCTTCCGCGGCGAGCCGCACCCGTACCCGCCGACGCCGGAAGCCAACTTCAACGCGCTCCAGCAGATCGTCTACTGGTTCGTGATGTACATCCTGATGCCGCTGCTGCTGGTCACCGGGCTGGTGTTTCTTTGGCCGGAGTTCGCGCCGAAGAGCGTGTTCGGCATGGACGGCTTGCTGCCGGTGGCGGTCCTGCACTACCTGGTCGGCCTCGTCATCGTGGCCTTCATGGTCGCGCACATCTATCTCGGCACGACCGGCCACACGGTGACCAGCCTGTTCCGCATGATGGTCACCGGCTGGCACGAGGGGTGACAGGACACAGCTCACGGGGGCTCGGCCGGCGCCGGGCCCCTTCTGCTGCCTGAAAAGTCGCACGTGGACAAATCAGCGTGCCCCCTGAGATCGACCAACGGGCGCCGCGCACCCGCGCTGCCGCCCTTCGACCAGCGCTTCCGCCATGAGGCTTCCCATGATCCGTCCGATCCTCGCCTGCGTCCTGCTCCTGCTGCTCCCGGCGGCCGGGGCGTCCGCCGAGACCATCCTCTTCTCAGGCTCGACCACCGTGCAGAGCCGCATCCTCGAACCGCTAGCCGAGGACATCCGCAACGCGACCGGCCACGAGATCCGCGTCGAAGGGGTGGGCAGCGGCAACGGCCTGAAGCGGCTGATCGCCGGTGAGGTGCCGGCGGCGATCATCAGCAGCCCGCTGGCGTCCTTCACCAAGAGCCTCGGTCTGGAGGAGGGGGCCTACATCCAGCACGATCTGGCGCAGGACATCATCGTGCCCGTGGTCAACCACGCCAACCCGGTGACCGAGCTCACCTGGGAGCAGCTCCGCGACCTCTATTCCGGCGCGGTGAAGAACTGGAAGGAGGTCGGCGGCCCCGACCGGAAGGTCCAGGTCATCACCAGCCACCCGGAATCGGCGACCCGCGAGGTGGTGTGGGAGCTGGTGATGGGCAAGAAGGTGGACTACGTCCGCAACGCCAAGGTCGTCTACGCCACGCGCAAGGAGATGGTGCTGGTCGCCGCCGCACCCGGTGGCATCGGCGCGGTGTCCGAGGGCTTCGTTCAGCAATACTTCGACGAAGTCAGGCGGGAGAACGAACCGGCTGAGATCAAGATCGTCGCCACCCAGCGCATCAGCCGCCCGCTGGCGGTGGTCACCAAGGGGCCGCCGTCGCCGGCGGTCGAGGCGGTGCTGGCCTACCTGCGCTCCGACGACGCGCGCCGCAAGTTCCGTTGAGCCGATCCAGGAAAGGGTATGTCCATGAGCGTTCTTATGCCCCGGCTGGGCATCCGTCTCAGCCTCATCGTGATCGGCGCCGTGGCCCTGCTGTCGCTGGGCGTGTCGATCTGGGTCGGCGTGGTCAGCGTGCAGAGCGGCAACGAGGCGGCGCGCCGCGCCGAGGAGCGGCAAGCCGAGATCATCCTGGTCGGCGACACGCAGCTCGCCATCGCCGAACTGTCGGTGCTGGTCAGCCGCCGCCTCAACGACGAGATCTTCCCCGCGCGCTTCAGCCGGCTCTCGGCACGGTACCTGACGGACATCCGCGAGAAGGAGGCCGCCTTGGCCGCCCGGCCGGACCCGGCGCTCGTCGAGCCGGTGCGCGGCCTCCAGGCCGCCGTGGAAGACGTCGCCGCGGTGATCCGCAAGATCGAGAAGGAGCCGTCCGCCGACGATGAGCAGAAGTTTATCGCCGCACAGACCGCCGCCGGCGTCCATCTGGCGGCGATCCGCCAGGTGTCGCAGGCCGGCCATGCGACGGCCGCGGCGGAGAAGGAGAGCCGTCTGGGCGACGCCGTGGCGCGTCCGATGATCGTCGGCGGCGTGGTGGCGCTGCTGCTCCTGGTGCTGGTGCTGGCGCTCGGCAGCGGCGTCGTGACCGCTCTGCGGCGCCTGGAGGAGAGCATGCTGCGCCTGGCCGAGGGCGGCGCCGTGGGAGAGATCCCCGGCACCGGACGGCGGGACGAGATCGGCGCCATGGCGCGCACCGTCCTGGTGTTCCGCGACAACGCCGAGCGGGTGAAGGCTCTCCAGGTTGAGCAGGCGACCATGCAGGCCCGGCACGTCGAGGAGAAGCACCGGGCGATGATGGAACTGGCTGATGAGTTCGAGGCCCACATGGGCGCCGTGGTCCGGCACATCTCGGAAGCCTCATCCAAGATGGACAAGACGGCGGCGACCATGGCGCGTGTCGCGGAGACGACGTCCGACCACGCTGCGACGGCAGCCACAGCAGCGGACGAGACCTCCGCCAACGTGCAGACCGTGGCGTCGGCCACCGACGAACTCAACGCCTCCATCGGCGAGATCGGGCGGCAGGCGGACGAGGCGCGCAACGTGTCCGAGGCGGCGGTCGAGACCTCCCAGCGCACCAACGGGATCGTCGACGGTCTGGCCGCGTCGGCGCAGCGCATCGGCGAGGTGGTGGACCTGATCAGCAGCATCGCGTCGCAGACCAACCTGCTGGCGTTGAACGCAACCATCGAGGCGGCGCGCGCCGGTGAGATGGGCAAGGGCTTCGCGGTGGTGGCCTCGGAGGTGAAGAGCCTCGCCAACCAGACCGCCAAGGCCACCGAGGACATCTCCGGCCAGATCACCACCATCCAGCGGACCACGGGAGAGGCGGTGGCGGCGATCCAGGACGTGCTGAAGACGATGACCCGTGTCAGTCAGGTCTCCACCACCATCGCCACAGCGGTCCAGCAGCAGCAAGCCGCCACGCAGGAGATCGCCCGCAGCGTCGACGCAGCCGCATCGGACACGCGCAGTATGGCGGACAGCATCGGACGGGTCACCGCGGAGGCCTCCGCTGCCGGCCGGGCCGCCGACGACGTCCAGGTCGAAGCCAAGGCGCTGGCGACGGATGCGGTCACCTTGCAGCAGGAGGTGGAAGGGCTCATCCGACGGCTGCGGGCCGGCTGAGATCTGAGAGCTTGTTCGTGGCAGTCACGCGCTGACCTCCTGGGGCGCGAGCCGCTTCAGGCGCCTGGAGAGGATCGAGATGAAGGCGATCTGGACGAAGGCGACGAGGTGCTCCTTCGTCCACTCGACGATGGTGTTCAATCGCCGATAGCGGCTGATCCAGCTGAAAGAGCGCTCCACGACCCAGGCGATTTCGGTGGGGATGAACACGCCGTCACGGCCGCGGGCGATCGGCCGGACCGTGATGCCGAGCGCTTCCGCGGCCTTGGCCAAGCGTTCCCCGCGATAGCCGAGATCGCCGATGGCTGGTCCTTGGAACCCCATGTCCGGCGAGTTGGCGCAGAACCGGCACGATGCCTATGGTGTCGTGCACGTTGGCCGCCGAGGCATCGATCGCCAGCGGCAGGCCTACTTCTCGACGGCGGTGGTGACCTTCACGCCGCGGATCTTCTTGCCGCCGTCCACGCCCCGCGCGAAGCAACTCGGGGCCGAGGGGCAGGGGCGGCTATCGATCACGATGGCACTCGGTCGCCGTATCGCCGCAGGCCAGCCGCCACGTGCGGCGTAGCCGATCCAGTAAATGGCACCACAGCCCGAGCCGGGTCCAGCGGGCGAACAGGGTGTACAGCGTGCCGAAGGGAATGCCCGAGTGCTGGCCGCTGGCGCGCCATTGCATGCCGCAGAAGCACACGCACCAGATCGCCATGATCGCCTTGCGCAACGCGGCTCCGGTGAGCGCCGGCTTGGGCCCGGAACGGGTCGGGCGACTGCCGTCGGCCGCCATCGCTGTCAGCTCGCTCAGCACCTCATCGACAAAAGCATCGACGTCCGAGAACGCATCCCAGGACGCCGACGTGGTGCTTGCGGGACGAACGGCAAGGCCCATGGAGTGCGGATCCAGGCGGTCAGAACGAGGGCCGCAGACCTACCAGACCGCGCCCCGCCGCACCACTCCTGTTCAGCTTAAAGTAGCAATCCGACCAAGGCCGGATCGGACGCCCCCGCTGCGAACAGGTTCTCAGCTTAAAGTAGCATCCCGCTCAGCATCGGCTGGGGCATGCCCGCTGCAAACAGCTTCTAAGACGGTTTCCCTTCTTCACCTCGCTGCAACACGCTGCACGACAGCGCATCTACGATTTGGGACCGCCGGGGCAGTGACGCGCACCAGCCTCCACCGTTGGTGTCACTCACAATGAGCCGGTTCTCTTGGCCGGACAAACTGTTTAGCGTTTGTGTCGCTCAAGGATAAAAACTCCGTCTGAGCCAGAAAAATCCTTCCGCACGGAGAGGCAGTCATGCGCTGCATTGGCACCACCCTGGGACTCGGCTCGGTCATTTACTTGACCTCATTCAGCAGCGCCTATGCTTATCTCGACCCAGGAACGGGGAGCATGTTGATCCAAGGGGTGATCGGGGCAATCGTCGGCGGTTGGGTGGCGGCCCGGCTTTACTGGGGCAAGCTCCGGGATTTCTTCGCCTCGCGGTCCGCCAAGGGCCTCCCGAAGGGCAACGCGGCCGATTCGCGGGATCCGCAATGACGGCCCTCGAGATCGATCCCGGCTCCTTTCGCGATCCGGCGGGGCGCGTTGTCCACCTCGGCGGGCGGATCTACCGGACCATCGCGGAGTCCGCCGCCGGGGATTATGAGTTCCTGTCCCGGCGGGGCGTGCTGGATCGCCTGCGCGACGAGGGCTGGATCGTGCCCGCCGAGGAGGTGAACGCAGCGATTCTCGGCGACACCGGGCTGGCGGCGCACCGCGTCGTCGAGCACCCGTGCCTGCCGTTCATTTCCTATCCCTACGAATGGCCCTTCGGCGCCCTCAAGGCGGCGGCCCTGTTCCACCTCGACCTGCATCTGCGCGCGCTCGACGAAGGCGTCACATTGAGCGACGCCAGCGCCTACAACGTCCAGTTCCGGGCCGGCCGGCCGGTGTTCATCGACCTGCTCTCGCTCCGGCGTTACCGCGAGGGCGAGTTCTGGCTGGGCCATCGGCAGTTCTGCGAGCAGTTCCTCAACCCCTTGCTGCTGCGGGCTTACCTGGGCGTGCCGCACAACGCTTGGTTCAGGGGCAACCTGGAGGGAATTCCAACCGCGGATCTCGCCCGCCTGCTGCCGCGCTGGCGGGTGCTGTCGTGGAGGGTGCTGCTCCACGTCGTGCTGCCGGGGCGCTTCCAGGCGCAGGCCGCCGGACGGACGGACGGCGGTGCGGGCGGCGTGAAGCGCCGACAACTGCCGCTGCCAGCCCTGCGCGGCATGCTGAAGCAGTTGCGCTCCTGGATCGCGACGCTGGAGCCCGGAGATTCGACGGCAACGGTGTGGGGCAACTACGAGGAGACCCACACCTACGCCGAACCGGAGGAACAGGCGAAGCGGCGAATGGTCGCCGAGTTCGTGGCGCACGCCAAACCGAATCTGATGTGGGACCTCGGCTGCAACACCGGCGCCTATTCGGCGCTGGCGCTGGAAGCGGGGGCCGGGACGGTCGTCGGGTTCGACTTCGACCAAGGCGCTCTGGAACGGGCGTTTGCGCGGACTTCGCGTGGCCGGCTCGACTTCCTGCCGCTGTTCCTGGACGCCGCGAACCCGTCGCCCGACCAGGGCTGGAATGGCACCGAACGCATGGGGTTCGGCCGCCGCGCCACGGCGGACGCCTTGATGGCCCTGGCCTTCGAGCACCACCTCGCCATCGGCCGGAACATTCCCATGGACCAGTTGGTATCGTGGCTCATCCGCCTAGCGCCCTGCGGCCTGATTGAATTCGTGCAGAAATCGGACCCGACGGTGCAGCGCATGCTGAGCCTGCGCGACGACATCTTCCCCGACTACACCGAGGAGGTATTCGCCGCACTGCTGGCCCGGCAGGCACGCATCGTCCGGGTCGACACGGTGTCGGCGGCCGGGCGGCGTCTGTACTGGTACGACCGATCCCGGTGACCGGCCCGGGGGCTCCCCGCGCTCACCCACCGGCGCACAGGGCGCGCACGCGGGGTCGCCGCTCTCTTGTCCGGCATCCTTCATGCGGCGCGCTGCCAACTGTCAATCACGATCCCGAGGGATCGGCCGCGAGACGGAGCCCGCGATGAAAGACATTGTCCACCTCCGCTCGGCGCAAGGCCTCGTCGTCGCACTGTCGCTGGCGAACCTGTGTTTCCTCACTGTCTGGCGCGAACTCCTCTTCGCCGAACCGGCGGATTCCTACTGGCTGCCGGAATACACCGCCACGAGCTATGCCGCCGCCATCGTCAACGTGCTCGTCCTCACGCTGCTCCTGTGGGCCGTTCCCGCGCGCCTCGCCGGCTCGTCGACACCCTGGCTCGCGACGCTCGGCCGCCTGCTCCTGCTCGCCGTTCTGCTCATCCCACTGAACTACCTCCGTCTGGTCCTCGGCGTGGCGGAGAACGCCATAATCTGGATCGTCGACCACTGGCCCATCACGCTGCCGGTCGCCGCCGCCGTCGCGCTCTCGGCGTTCTACGCGATGGTCGTCCATTTGCGGGCGCTGACGCAGGCAGTGGCCGTCGGTTGCGTGATCCTCGCGCCGTTTGCCGTCTCCAACCTTGCGCAGGCGGCCTGGACCGCCGCCCGCCTGACGTCCGCCACACCGGGCGAGGCCGCGCCGCCCGACCGGAAGGCGCCGGCGGGGCCGCGCATCGTGTGGCTGATCATGGACGAGTTGGATCTGCGCCTCGCCTTCCTGCAACGGCCGGCCGGGGTGGTCCTGCCGGAGTTCGACCGCCTGCGCGGCCAAGCCTTCTTTGCCCTCAACGCGCACAGCCATTCGAAGAACACTAAGCAGGCCATCCCGTCCTTTCTCACGCAGAAGGTCGTAGCGTTGGCCGAGCCCCGCGGCGCCGCGGCGTTGCACCTGACCTTCGAGGATTTCGAGAATGCGCCGGATGAGGATCTCGACGACACCCGGCACTATTTTGCCGAGGCGGCCGCCGCTGGCGCGCGTATTGGGCTGGTCGGGTACTACCATCCCTATTGTCGCCTGTTCTGGCGGCACCTCGCGTCCTGCACCGGCTTCGCAATGAACACCTATGCGCCGGAGTCCGGCCATTCCCTAGCGGCCGAGGCCCTGTCACAACTCGTCGGGATCACGCCGTTCTCACGGCGCTTCAACGCCATACACACCTACAAGGCGGCGGAGAAGGAGATCCTCCGCCTCGTCGCCAACAACGCTGTCGACATCGTGTACGTACACGCCCCGGTCCCACACGGCCCGAATATCTGGGACGCGAAGACCGACGGCTTCACCATTTTCAATACCACGAAAGATGGCTACTTCGACAATCTCGTCCTTGCCGACCGACTGCTCGGCAGGATCCGTGGTGCTATGGAGCGCGCCGATCTCTGGGACCGGAGCGTCGTGCTCCTGACGTCCGATCACGAGTGGCGCCACTCCTACCTCTACGACAACCGGCGGATCCCGAAGATCCCGTTCCTCCTCAAGATGCCCGGACAGGAGACGGCACTTGAATTCTCTGCCGAATTTTCGCCCATGCGCGTGACCAAGGACCTGCTGTTGCGCCTCCAGTCCCAGCAATTGACCACGCCGGAGGAAGTCGCGTACTGGATCGGACATTCCCAGCCCCGGCCGTCCAAGCCGGTCCTGGTGCGGGCTCGATAGGATGTGCATCAGTGCGCAGATCCGGGCGTTCAGTGCCTGTTCAGCGTGGTGCATCGAGGCGAGCGGAGACGGACTGAGCCCGTGTCCCCGGTCTTTTCAGAAGACGCGGACATAGGTCGGGCGTGCCAAGCCGAACATGGGCCATGGTAACGATTGCTTCCATGAATTCACACATCGCCCAGCTCGGGCCTTGCATCCAGTCAGGAGGCTGGGTTTTCGGCTCTCCCGACGGCACCGTCAAGTCCGCGGTGGTGCGTTGGCCGGAGGGGCGGTACACGTTTGATATGACGACACCTCGTGATCCCCGCTACGCCGGTTATCGCTTCCCCGCCGAGGTCATCGCGACGGCGGTGTGGCTGTACTTCCGCTTTCCCTTGAGCCTGCGGATGGTGGAGGAGATGCTGGCGGCGCGCGGCATCGTCGTCAGCCACGAGACGGTGCGGCAGTGGGGCCTGAAGTTCGGCCGCGAGATCGCGGATCGGTTGCGCCGGCGGGCGCCGCGACGGGGCGACACGTGGCACCTCGACGAGGTCGTCCTGACCATCGCCGGCAAGAAGCATTACCTGTGGCGGGCCGTCGACCGCGACGGCTACGTGCTTGATGTCCTGGTCCAGAGCCGGCGCGATGCCAAGGCGGCCAAGCGCTTGCTGCGCAAGCTGCTGAAGAAGCAGGGCTGGGCCCCCCGTGTGGTGGTCACGGACAAGCTGAAGTCTTACGCAGCGGCCAAGCGGGACGTCATGCCCGGCGTCGAGCACCGGCAGCACAAGGGCATCAACAACCGGGCCGAGAACTCGCACCAACCAACCCGCCGACGCGAGCGGCCGATGAAGCGCTTCAAGTCGCCCCGACAGGCGCAGCGTTTTCTGTCCATCCACGACCCGATCGCCAATCTCTTCCACCTCCGCCGCGATCACCGCTCCGCTTCCAACTACCGCGCCGCACGCGCCCAGGCCTTCGCCTCCTGGGCCGAGGTCGCTGGCGCGCCCCTCGCCGCGTAACCATCAGGCTACAGGGCCACCTTCGGCTCGAACCATGACCGCCGTTCGGTCAGGTGCCGTCAATTTGACGGTGCCGGTCTACCCCTAGTCGGTCCGCTGCTCGACCAGATCAAGCGCCCGATCGGCGCCGTCCTGGCGGACGGCGCATACGATGGCGAGCCCGTCTATCGTACCATCGCCGAGCACGCGCCGGACGCCGGGGTGATCATCCCGCCGCGCGCCACCGCGGTGGTGAGCGACACTGCCGTTACGGCTCCTATCCGGCGCGACCGTCACATCCAGATGATCGCCGAGCGTGGTCGGCTGGGCTGGCAACGGGCGGTCCAATACGGACGCCGCTCCCTGGTCGAGGTGGCGATGCTCAGGTACAAGCTTCTGATCGGACGCCGTTTGCGCGCCCGGACTCTGCCCGCGCAGACGGTCGAAGCGGCCGTTAGCTGCAAGGTCATGAACGTCATGACCAGCTTGGGCAGGCCGGTCACCCGCAAGGTCGCCTGATCACCGGTGCCTCAGCGGTGGACTCCGCCATCACGCCCATTTGCGCACCAAAGTCGATCAGCGCCCAAATGCAGGCCACGGTCCAGCAGATGCGGTACGAGGTGGCCTTCTATCGGCGCCGATCCACACTTGGCACGCACGTCGCGGCGGGCGCGGCCTCACAGGAATCCAGCGCCGGCGTGATCCTTGAAGAGGTCGGCGTCGCGCACGTAGCCGGCCAGCACGTCGAGGCTCTCGTGGCGCGACTGGTCGCGCATCTTGAACAGCGACGCTCCCGTGGCGGCGGCCGAGGTGAGGAAGCCGGCGCGCAGGCTGTGGGCGCCGAACGCGGCGGCGTCGAGCCCGACGGCGGCGGCGCGCTCCTTGAGCACCAGCGCCACCGCCTCGCCGCTCAGGCCCTCGGCGGTGACGCGGTCGCCCTTGCGCATGCGGCGGAACACGAACCCCTCCGTGATCCCCCCCGCGTCCAGCCACGCCTCGAGCAGCGCCAGCGGGCGGATGCGCAGGCCGCGCGGCACGGCGATGGTGCGCCCGGCCCCCTCCTGGTCGGTCTTCGAGCGCGGGATCAGCACGCGCAGGCCGTCGTCGACGCGGGCCAGGTGCTCCAGGCGCAGCGCGGCGAGCTCGGAGCGGCGCATGGCGGACGCCAGCCCGAAGGCGATGAGGGCGCGGTCGCGC
>DASPIO010000175.1:0-2694 GCA_035629155.1 Azospirillum sp.
CAAGGTGCAGACCAACCTGGGTGCCCGCTGCACCGGCGTGCTGGTCGGGCCGCGGCTGGTGCTGACGGCGGCGCACTGCCTGTTCAACCCGCGCACGCGGGCCATGCTGCCGGCGTCGTCGCTGCACGTGCTGTTCGGCTATCACCACGGCGAGTACCGCACCCACGCGACGGTCGAGCGCTACACCCATGATCCCGCCTTCGATGGCCGCAAGAATGTCGGCCATCTGCACGGCGACAACGCGCACGTGGACTGGGCGCTGCTGACGCTGGCGCCTCAGCCGAAGGTGGTGGAGCCGGTGCTGCCGCTGGCCGTCAAGCCAGCGCCCGCCGGCACGCCGCTGGCGCTGGGCGGCTTCAACCAGGACCGCTCGCACCAGTTGCTGGCCGACACCGCCTGCAAGGTGCTGGGCTGGGGCAACTTCCCGAACGGCGCGCCGATGATGCTGCACGACTGCTCGGCCACGCGCGGCACCAGCGGCGGCCCGATCCTGGCGAAGCGCGACGGACGGTGGGAGGTCATCGGCATCAACGTCGGCGCCTCCCCCAGGGCCAACATCGCCGTGCCCGCCGCCACCTTCACCGCCGAGGCCGCGAAGCCCTGACGGCTTGCGTAAGCATCCGGCGGCGGATATGTTCACGGCTGTCCTTACCTGATCGAGGAATGCCGTCATGTCCGCGCCCGAGCGCCGCCCGTCGTCCCTGCTGGCGCTGCTGCCCGTCGTCGCCGTCCGCCTGCGCCTGTTCGGCCAGGGCGGCGAGCCCGCCGGCCGGGCGGAGGCCAAACGCCGCCCGGCCTGAGCCGCCGTCGCCACGAAACACTGCGCCGTTGGCGCGCGTGCCGTTCCTTTGCGTGTATCGGGGGTGGTGAGGGGGCGCGCGTTCCCGCGCATCCCCACCTTCCGGTGCGGTGGCGTTTGCGCTAGGGTCGTCGCGCCCATAAGCCCAAGAGCCGATAAGAAGGAGGGGACACCGTGATCTTCATGTTCCACTGCAAGGACAAGCCCGGCGCGGCCGACGTGCGGGCGGCCAACCGCGCGGCGCACCTGGAGCACCTGGAAGGCGTCAAGGACCGCATCGTCGCCGGCGGCCCGCTGCTGAACGACGAGGGTACCGGCATGATCGGCAGCCTGCTGCTGGTCGAATGCGCCGACCGCGCCGACGCCGAGGCCTTCGCCGCCGCCGATCCCTACGCCAAGGCCGGCCTGTTCGAGTCCGTCGAGATCCGGCCGTGGCGCCGGGTGTTCCCGAAGGACTGAGGGGGTCCGGCATGGCCCGCTGGCTCGTCAAGTCGGAACCCGTCAAGTACGCGTGGGACCGCATGGTCGCCGACGGCCGCACCCATTGGGACGGCGTGCGCAACCACCAGGCGTCGAACAACCTGAAAGCCATGAAGCTGGGCGACCGCGCCTTCTTCTACCATTCCAACGAAGGGCTGGAGGTGGTCGGCGTGGTCGAGGTGGTGAAGGAGTACTACCCCGACCCTTCCGACGCGAACGGCCGGTTCGGCATGGTCGACGTGGCGCCGGTGATGCCGGTGAAGACGCCGGTCACGTTGAAGCGGATGAAGGCCGACCCGCTGCTGGAGAACATGGCTCTGGTCCGGCAGTCACGGCTGTCGGTGTGCCCGGTGACCGACGCCGAGTGGGCCCGCGTGTGCGAGCTGGCGGGGATCGAGGCGTAACGTGGTCTCCGGAAGGTTGGGCCGGCCGCAAGACGGCCCAACGCCGGACTTTTTCACTCCGCCGCTTCCGGCGCCATGACGGTGGCCTGGAAGTCCAGTGCCGCCTGGCGCATGCGGCGCGCCAGCGCGCGCACCTCGGCCGCCGCTTCGAGATAGCCGGTCTCGCCATCGGCATTGCCCTTGGGCAGGGCGCGGAACGTGGCGTCGATCACCATCAGGTTGGTTCGGTTGCTCATCTGGCTGAGCCGCCCGACCACGTCCCCGCCACCCGACGCGCCGCCGCCCGACTTGCCGTCCGCATTGGTCGTCCTGGACATGGTTCCCCCGTGGAGCCCTGGAATTCGTACGTGTGGGAACCCTAGGGTCCGCGCGGTTAAGGCCGGGTTAAGCACGTGGTGGGCGGTCGCATCGTCAGGCGGTGCGGCATTCCGCCGCACGCGCGGCCGGGCGGAGGGCGCCGCGCAAGATCCTTCCATTGCAGCGCAGCAAATCGAGCGCTCTCAGCCGTTTGGGTGTAGGTCGACGGTGCCTGTGTGACTTGTCGAGTTGCCGCCGAGTGTGGATAATGCCCGCCAAACGGGGCGGCGCCCGGCCGCCCCACAACGCCTCTCTAGGGCACGAATCAGAAGTTAGCGGGGGAATCGCAAAAAAATGACGGACAACACCTACTTTCCCGTGAAGCCCGAGGTTGCCAAAGCCGCCTGGGTGGACGAGGCCGCTTACGCTCGCATGTACGAGCAGTCGATCAACGACCCCGAAGGCTTCTGGGCCGAGCACGGCAAGCGCGTTGACTGGATCAAGCCGTACACCAAGGTGAAGGACGTCAGCTACACCGGCGACGTCCACATCAAGTGGTTCCACGACGGCACGCTGAACGTCTCCGCCAACTGCATCGATCGCCACCTGGCCAAGCGCGGCGACCAGACCGCCATCATCTTCGAAGGCGACGACCCCGGCGTCTCGAAGCACATCACCTACAAGGAACTGCACGAGCAGGTCTGCCGCCTCGCC
>DASPIO010000176.1:0-7381 GCA_035629155.1 Azospirillum sp.
ATGCGCCAGCTGCTGGAAGCCGGCGTCCACTTCGGCCACCACACCCGCCGCTGGAACCCCAAGATGGCGCCGTACCTGTTCGGCGTCCGCAACGGCGTGCACATCATCGACCTGGAGCAGACGGTGCCGATGCTGCACCGCGCCATGCAGGCGGTGCGCGACGTCGTCGCCGGCGGTGGCCGCGTTCTCTTCGTCGGCACCAAGCGCCAGGCGCAGGAGAAAGTCGCCGAGTCCTCGAAGCGCTGCGGCCAGTACTTCGTCAACCACCGCTGGCTCGGTGGCATGCTGACGAACTGGAAGACCATCTCGCAGTCGATCAAGCGCCTGCGTGAGATGGAAGAGCGTCTGGCCGGCGACACCTCGGGCCTGACCAAGAAGGAAATCCTGATGCTCACCCGCGAGCGCGACAAGCTCGAGCGGGCGCTGGGCGGCATCAAGGAGATGGGCGGTCTGCCCGACATCCTCTTCATCATCGACACCAACAAGGAGTCGATCGCCGTCAAGGAAGCCAACAAGCTGGGCATCCCGGTGGTCGCGGTGATCGACAGCAACTCGGATCCGGACGGCGTCGCCTTCCCGATCCCCGGCAACGACGACGCGCTTCGCGCCATCGACACCTACTGCGAGCTGATCTCCGGCGCGGTGCTCGACGGCCTGCAGGCCGAGATGGTCGCCGCCGGCATCGACGTGGGCGCCCAGGACGAGTCGCCGGCCGAGTCGCTCCCCGAGGAGCAGGCCGAGGCCGAGGCCGCCGGCGCGCAGGCCTGATCCGGGCCCGCACCGTCGGGCCGCGGACCGGAACCGGATCGCGGAATGCCGTGACCTCGCGTCACGGCATTCCGTGTGAATCCGGTACCGGGAACGGAACTCGTGTCACGCGCCGCGCGGGGGTGCCCTTGACGCCCGCGCGGAGCCCGGCGGTTTTGCGTCTTCAAGGGTTGAATCGATTCGTTTGGAACCGTTTTCGGAAGAAAGAGGGCTGACCCATGGCCGAGATTACCGCCTCGCTCGTCAAGGAGCTGCGCGACAAGACTGGCGCCGGCATGATGGATTGCAAGAAGGCGCTGGCCGAGACCAACGGTGACATTGAGGGCGCCGTCGACTGGCTGCGCAAGAAGGGCCTCGCCGCCGCCGCGAAGAAGTCCGGCCGCGTCGCCGCCGAGGGCCTCGTGGCCGTGGCGACGTCCGGCACCGCCGGCGCCGTCGTCGAGGTGAACGCCGAGACCGACTTCGTCGCGCGCAACGACAAGTTCCAGGGCTTCGCCGCCAAGGCCGCCGAGATCGCGCTGACCACCGGTGACGTCGAGGGGCTGAAGGCCGCCGCCTACCCGGGCGCCTCGCACACCGTGCAGGACAAGCTGACCAGCCTGATCGCCACCGTCGGCGAGAACATGAACCTGCGCCGCGCCACCAAGCTGCAGGTTCCGGCCGGCGTCGTCGCCAGCTACATCCACACCGCCATCGCGCCGGGCCTCGGCAAGATCGGCGTGCTGGTGGCGCTCGAGTCGACCGGCGATGCCGCCAAGCTGACCGAACTGGGCAAGCAGATCGCCATGCATGTGGCCGCCGCCCGTCCGGACGCGCTGGACGTGGCCGACGTCGACGTGTCGGCGCTGGAGCGCGAGAAGAGCGTTCTGGCCGAGCAGGCCCGCGCCTCGGGCAAGCCGGAGAGCATCATCGAGAAGATGGTCGAAGGCCGGCTGCGCAAGTACTACGAGGAAGTCTGCCTGCTTGAGCAGACCTACGTGATCGACGGCGAGAGCAAGGTCCGCGCGGTCGTCGAGAAGGTCGCCAAGGAGCTGGGCGCGCCGATCAAGGTCGCCGGCTTCGTCCGCTACGCGCTGGGCGAGGGCATCGAGAAGGCCGAGAGCGACTTCGCGGCCGAAGTCGCCGCGGCCGCCGGCCAGTCGCAGGGCTGACCGGACCATTCCGATCGCGATCGGCCGATGTCCATCGGCCGATCCGCCGAACGGCCCAACCGCCGTCCACCGTCATGCCTGCCCGTGCAGGCATGACGCTTGGACAGGGGGACAGCCGACGGCAAAACGCCTATGTTCGGGCCAGCAATCGGCATCCGCCCAACGCCAAAACCGCGGCCACCAACCGCGACCACCAACGGGGAGCGATCCATGGCTGAAACCTCCGGCGCGCCGGCATCCGCCGTGGGCGTGCGTTACAAGCGCGTTCTGCTGAAGGTGTCGGGCGAGGCCCTGATGGGCCAGCGCGACTACGGCCTCGACCCCGAGGTCGTCAACCGCGTCGCCAGCGAGGTGAAGGCGGTGGTGGCGCTGGGCGTCCAGGTCTGTCTGGTGATCGGCGGCGGCAATATCTTCCGCGGCGTCAAGGGTGCGGCGTCGGGAATGGAGCGCGCCAGCGCCGACTACATCGGCATGCTCGCCACCATCATGAACGCGCTGTCCATGCAGTCCGCGCTGGAGCGCATGGACGTGAACACGCGCGTGCAGTCGGCCATCCCGATGTCGACGGTGTGCGAGCCCTACATCCGCCGCCGCGCCATCCGGCACATGGAAAAGGGCCGCGTGGTGATCTTCGCCGCCGGCACCGGCAACCCGTTCTTCACCACCGACACCGCCGCGGCGCTGCGCGCTTCGGAAATGGGGTGCGACGCGCTGCTCAAGGGCACGCAGGTGGACGGGGTGTACACCGCCGACCCCAAGAAGATCCCCGATGCCAAGCGCTACGAGCGCCTGACCTACCTGGACGTGCTGTCGCGCGACCTGCAGGTCATGGACGCTTCGGCAATTTCCTTGGCGCGCGAGAGCCATATCCCCATACTGGTCTTCTCGATCCACACCGCCGGGGCGTTCGCCGAGGTGATGGCCGGACGTGGCAAGTTCACCATCATTACCGAAGAAAGGGAGTGAACCGTGGCCGAACCCGATGTGTCCGACATCAAGCGCCGCATGGACGGTGCGCTTGAGGCCTTCAAGAAGGAACTGAGCGGCCTGCGGACCGGCCGCGCGTCGGCCAGTCTCCTCGAACCGGTGCAGGTCGAGGCGTACGGCAGCCGGATGCACCTGAAGGAAGTCGCCACGGTCAGCGTGCCCGAGCCGCGCATGATCTCGGTGCAGGTGTGGGACCGCGGCATGGTCAAGGCGGTGGAGAAGGCGATCCGCGACGGCGGCCTGGGCCTGAATCCGCAGACCGAGGGGCAGACGATCCGTGTGCCGATCCCCGACCTTAACCAGGAGCGCCGGCAGGAACTGGTCAAGGTTGCCCACAAATACGCCGAGCAGGCCCGCGTGGCGGTGCGCAACGTGCGCCGCGACGGCATGGACATGCTGAAGAAGGCGGAAAAGAACGGCGACATCACCCAGGACGAGCACAAAACCTGGCAGGACAAGGTGCAGGGCATGACCGACCAGCACATAAAGCTGATCGACGATGCCTTGGCCAGCAAAGAAAAGGACATCATGCAGGTCTAGGAGCGGACCAGCATGCGCGACGCTGAGCAGAGCCGCCCGGCGGAACCGCCCGTCCATGTGGCCATCATCATGGACGGGAACGGTCGTTGGGCGAAGGCGCGCGGGCTGCCGCGCACCGCCGGCCACAAGAAGGGCGTGGAGGCGGTGCGCCGCACCGTCGAGGCCGCGCGTGAGCTGGGCGTCGGTTACCTGACCATCTTCAGCTTCTCCTCGGAGAACTGGCGCCGGCCCGAGGAGGAAGTCTCCGACCTGATGGGCCTGCTGCGCTTCTACCTGCGCAGTGAGATCGCCGAGCTTCACAAGGCCGGCGTGTGCCTGCGGGTGATGGGGGACCGCACCCGCCTCGCCGATGACATCGTCCGCCTGATCGACCAGGCGGAGGGGATGACCGCCGACAACAAGGCGCTGACGCTGGTGGTGGCGCTGAGCTACGGCTCGCGCCAGGAGATCGCCACGGCCGCCCGCCGCCTCGCCGAGGAGGTGAAGGCCGGCCGGCTCGACCCCGCGGCCATCGATGAGGCGGCGGTTACGGCGCGGCTGTACACGGCCGACATCCCGGATCCGGACGTCATCGTCCGCACCAGCGGCGAGCAGCGCCTGAGCAACTTCCTGCTGTGGCAGTCGGCCTATTCGGAGCTGGTCTTCGTCGACACGCTGTGGCCAGACTTCACCAAGCGCGACCTGGAGGCCGCCATTGAAGAGTTCCACCGCCGGGAGCGCCGGTTCGGTGCCACCACCGCCGGCAGCCGCTAGGGCCAGCGACCTCAAGATCCGGTTTCTCTCGGCCCTGGTGCTGGGACCGCTGGTGCTGGCCGCGGTGTGGATCGGCGGCTGGGTGTTCCGCCTGCTTCTGGTGGTGGGGGCGGTGCTCGCCGTGCGCGAGTGGGTGCTGATGGTGGCCGGCGACCGCGCGGCGCGGCCACTGGTGGCGTCCTACGCCGGGACCGCTGCCGTGCTTGCTGCGTATGTCTTCACGGGGCCGCTCTTCGCCTTCGGCGTGGCGGTGGCGTTCTGGCCGCTGGTGGGCTTCTTCGCCGACAAGGCGGAGCGCGGGCTGACCGGCCTCGGCGTGCCCTATGTGGCCGCCGGGGTGATCGGGCTGGGCTGGCTGCGCGAGGATCCGTCGGCCGGGCTGGGGCTGTTCCTGTTCGCGCTGCTCGCCGTGTGGGCGACGGACATCGGGGCTTACGCCGCCGGCCGCTCCATCGGCGGGCCGAAGCTGGCGCCGCGCATAAGCCCGAAGAAGACCTGGGCCGGGCTGATCGGCGGCGCCATCGCCGCCGCGCTGTTCGGCTGGGGCGTCGCCATGGCGGACGGCGCCGCCGTTCCCGCGCTGGCACTGGGTGTGGCCGGGCTGCTGGCGGTGGTCAGCCAGATTGGCGACCTGTTCGAATCCTGGGTGAAACGGCGTTTCGACGTCAAGGACAGCGGCACTCTGATCCCCGGTCACGGGGGGCTGCTCGACCGCATCGACGGGCTGTTGGTCGCGGCCCCGGTGCTGGCTGTGTTTCATGCGACCGCGGGTGCGAGGCTGGCATGGTGGTGACGGGCGAAACGCCCCGGCGGGTGACGATCCTGGGCTCGACCGGGTCGGTCGGCACGCAGACGGTCGACATCGTCGCCCGCGCGCCGGAGGCCTTCGCGGTGGAGGCGCTGACCGCCAACCGCAACGTCCGCCTGCTGGCCGAACAGGCCCGCGCGCTGAAGGCGCGCGTGGCCGTGGTTGCCGACCCCGCCGGCTACGCTGAACTCAAGGACGCGCTGGCTGGCACCGGGGTCACCGCCGCCGCCGGGCCGCAGGCCGTGGTCGACGCGGCGCAGCGGCCCTCCGAGGTGGTGATGGCCGCCATTGTCGGCGCCGCCGGGCTGGAGCCGACGCTGGCCGCCGTGCGCCGCGGCGCTTGCGTGGCCTTCGCCAACAAGGAGGTGCTGGTCTGCGCCGGATCGCTGATGATGGAGGAGGTGAAGGCGCACGGTGCCGCGCTTCTGCCCGTCGACAGCGAGCACAGCGCCATCTACCAGTGCTTCGATTTCGCCCATCCGCAACGCGTGCGCCGGCTGGTGCTCACCGCCAGCGGTGGGCCGTTCCGCACGAAGGACCGCGCCTTCATGGCGGCGGCGACGCCGGAGCAGGCGGTGGCGCACCCGACCTGGGACATGGGCGCCAAGATCTCCGTCGACAGCGCCACCATGATGAACAAGGGCCTGGAACTGATCGAGGCGCATTTCCTGTTTGGGATCGCCGAGGAGCGCATCGACGTGCTGGTCCACCCGCAGTCGGTCGTGCACTCGCTGGTCGAATACGTGGACGGCTCCGTCCTGGCGCAACTCGGCACGCCGGACATGCGCACGCCGATCGCCTATGCGCTGGCGTGGCCGGACCGGATCGAGACGCCGGCCGAGCGGCTGGACCTCGTGAAGGCCGCCACACTGACCTTCGAAGCCCCTGATCCCGAACGATTTCCCGCCCTGCGGCTGGCCCGGGCGGCCTTGCAAAGCGGCGGGGGCGCACCTACTATTCTCAGTGCCGCCAATGAGGTGGCCGTGCAGGCGTTCCTGGAGCGCCGAATCGGCTTTCTCGACATCGAGAAGGTCGTCGAGAAGACGTTGGCGGCGCTGCCGCACCAGCCCCTCCACGATCTGGGGGAGGTGCGGGCGGTCGACGCCGAGGCGCGCCGGTGCGCGGACGCGCTGGTGATGCGCCTCGCCGCCTGACATCACGCAGCCGCCGTTCCCTGGTCGTGCGGGGCGCGGACGGCGCATCGAAGGCAAAAGGGTTGATGGACTTCCTGGGCGGTTTTGGAACGTCGGTGCTGGCGTTCCTGGTGGTTCTCTCGGTGCTCGTGTTCGTCCACGAGTTCGGACATTACTTCATCGCGCGCCGCAACGGCGTGCGGGTCGAGGTGTTCTCGATCGGCTTCGGGCCGGAGTTGTTCGGCTTCTTCGACCGCGCCGGCACGCGCTGGAAGTTCAGCGCCATCCCGCTCGGCGGCTACGTGAAGATGTTCGGCGACGCGGACCCGGCAAGCACGCCGGGCGCCGCACTGCCGCAGATGACCGAGTCGGAGAAGGCCGTCTCCTTCCACCATAAGCGCCTGGGACAGCGCGCCGCCGTGGTGGCCGCCGGACCGCTTGCCAACTTCGCCTTCGCGCTGGTGGCGCTCACCATTCTGTTCGCGACCGCCGGGCAGTCGTTCACGCCCCCCGACGTCGGCGGCATCCAGCCGGGCAGTGCGGCGGAGCGCGCCGGGCTGAAGCCCGGCGATGAGATCGTTTCCATCGACGGCGCCGGCATCCAGCGGTTTGAGGAGATCCGTCAGGTCGTCAGCATGAACCCTGGCCGGCCGCTCGCCTTCGAGGTGCAGCGCGACGGCAAGGCGCTGACGCTGACCGCCGTGCCCGATGCGTCGGAAGTCACCGACCGATTCGGCAACGTGCACCGCATCGGCCTGCTGGGCATCACCCGCAGCGGCACCGAGAATCGCCGCCACGACCCGCTTTCGGCCGCATGGCAGGCCGGCCGCGAGGTGTTTGGCATGGTCGGCGGTACCTTCACGGCACTCGGCCAGATGATCGAGGGGTCGCGCGGGACCGAGGAACTGGGTGGGCCGTTGCGCATCGCCCAGATGTCCGGCGAGGTCGCCCAGACCGGCTTCTACACCATGGTCTGGTTCATGGCCTTTCTGTCGGTCAATCTGGGGTTGATCAACCTGTTCCCCATCCCGCTGCTGGACGGTGGGCATCTGCTTTTCTACGGCATTGAGGCGTTGCGGGGCCGGCCGCTCGGCCCGCGCGCGCAAGAATACGGTTTCCGCATCGGACTGGCTCTGGTATTAAGCCTCATGGTCTTCGCCACGTGGAACGACCTTGTTCAGCTCCGCGTGGTCGATTTCTTTCGAGGACTAATCTCCTAAATCGATTCAGAGCCAGGGGGC
>DASPIO010000177.1:0-4984 GCA_035629155.1 Azospirillum sp.
TCCTGCACAAGGTCGCCGACGGCATCACCAGGCGCTTCGACGAGTTCCTCGCCGCCGAGTGCGCCGACACCGGCAAGCCGCGCTCGCTCGCCTCGCACATCGACATCCCGCGCGGGGCGGCCAACTTCAAGATCTTCGCCGACCTGGTGAAGAACGTCGCCACCGAATACTTCGAGATGCCCACCCCCGACGGCAAGGGCGCCATCAACTACTCCAAGCGCGGCCCGCGCGGCGTCATCGCCGTCATCAGCCCGTGGAACCTGCCGCTGCTGCTCATGACCTGGAAGGTCGGCCCGGCGCTCGCCTGCGGCAACACCGTCGTCGTCAAGCCGTCGGAAGAGACCCCCACCACCACCGCGCTGCTGGGCGCGGTGATGAACGAGGCGGGCGTGCCGCCGGGCGTCTTCAACGTCGTGCACGGCTTCGGCCCGGATTCGGCCGGCGAGTTCCTCACCACCCACCCGGGCGTCGACGGCATCACCTTCACCGGCGAGACGCGCACCGGCGAGGCCATCATGAAGGCCGGCGCGGTCGGCGTGCGCCCGGTCTCCTTCGAGCTGGGCGGCAAGAACCCGGCCGTGGTCTTCGCCGACTGCGACCTCGACAAGGCCATCGAGGGCACCCTGCGCTCGGTCTTCGCCAACTGCGGCCAGGTCTGCCTGGGCACCGAGCGCGTCTACGTCGAGCGTCCGATCTTCGACGAATTCGTGGCCCGCCTCAAGGCCGGCGCCGAGGCCCTCACGCTCGGCCGGCCGGAGGACGCGGCCACCAACCTCGGGCCGCTGATCAGCCCGGAGCACCGCGCCAAGGTGCTGTCCTACTATGAAAAGGCGGTCGCCGACGGCGCCACCGTGGTCACCGGCGGCGGCATCCCCGACATGCCGGGCGAGCTGGCCCAGGGGTCCTGGGTGCAGCCGACCATCTGGACCGGGCTGAGCGAGGACAGCGCGGTGATCCGCGAGGAGATCTTCGGGCCGTGCTGCCACGTTCGCCCCTTCGACACGGAAGAGGAGGCCATCGCGCTCGCCAACGACACGCCCTACGGGCTGGCCGCGGCGGTGTGGACGGAGACCCTGGCGCGCGCCCACCGGGTGGCCGGGCGGATGGAGGCCGGCATCGTCTGGGTGAACTCCTGGTTCCTGCGCGACCTGCGCACGCCGTTCGGCGGCTCCAAGCACTCGGGCATCGGCCGCGAGGGCGGCGTGCACGGGCTGGAGTTCTACACCGAGCTGAAGAACGTCTGCATCAAGCTGTGAGGATCTGAAAGCATGACCGACCAAGCGATCCGCACGGCGGCCGACCGCCTGTTCGAGGCGCAGCGCTCCGGCACCGCCTGCGAGCCCGTCCGCGACCTGCTCGCCACCGGCGACGTCGCCGCCGACCTGGCGGCCGCCTACGCGGTGCAGGAGATCAACACCCGGCGCGCGCTGGACGCCGGGCGCGTGCTGGTGGGCCGCAAGATCGGCCTGACTTCCAAGGCGGTGCAGAAGCAGCTGGGCGTCGACCAGCCCGACTACGGCATGCTGTTCGCCGACATGGCCGTGCCCGACGGCTGGGAGATCGCGCGCTCCCGCCTGATCCAGCCCAAGGCCGAGGCCGAGGTCGCCTTCGTGCTGGGCCGCGACCTGGACAGCGAGCACATCACCGTGGCCGAGGTGATGCGCGCGGTGGAGTACGTGCTGCCGGCCATCGAGGTGGTCGACAGCCGCGTGGCGGGCTGGAACATCCGCATCCTCGACACCATCGCCGACAACGCCTCCTCGGGCCTCTACGTGCTGGGCAACGAGCCGAAGAGGCTGGAGAACCTCGACCTGCGGCTGTGCGGCATGGTCATGGAGATCAAGGGCGAGCCGGTCACCACCGGCGCCGGCGTGGCCTGCCTGGGCCACCCGCTCAACGCCATGTGGTGGCTGGCCACCGTCATGGCCCGCGTCGGCCGGCCGCTGAAGGAAGGCGACACCGTGCTGTCGGGGGCGCTCGGCCCCATGGTGCCGGCCGCCTGGGGCGAGACCGTGGAAGCGCGCATCACCGGCCTGGGCTCCGTCCGCGCCGTCTTCGCCAAGGAATGAGACACACGATGACGAAAGCGAAAGTCGCCATCATCGGTTCGGGCAACATCGGCACCGACCTGATGATCAAGATCCTGCGCACGGCCAAGCACCTGGAGATGGGCGTCATGGTCGGCATCGACCCCGACTCCGACGGTCTGGCGCGCGCCCGGCGCATGGGGGTGACCACCTGCGCCGGCGGCATGGACGGGCTGGTCGCCATGCCGGAATGGGCCGACATCAAGGTGGTCTTCGACGCCACCTCGGCCTACGCCCACAAGACGCACTCGGCGATCGCGGTGGCGGCGGGCAAGCAGGTCATCGACCTCACCCCGGCGGCCATCGGCCCCTACACGGTGCCGCCGGTCAACCTCGACGCCCACCTCGACCAGCCCAACGTCAACATGGTCACCTGCGGCGGCCAGGCCACCATCCCCATGGTCTACGCCGTCAAGCGCGTGGCCACGGCGCTGCCCTACGCCGAGATCGTGGCGTCGATCAGCTCGAAGTCGGCCGGCCCCGGCACGCGCGCCAACATCGACGAGTTCACCGAGACGACCGCGCGCGCCATCGAGCGGGTCGGTGGTGCGGCGCGCGGCAAGGCGGTGATCGTGCTGAACCCGGCCGAGCCGCCGCTGATCATGCGCGACACCGTCTTCACCTTCTCCCAGGGGGCCGAGCCGGAAGCCATCGAGGCGTCGGTGGCGGCCATGGTCAAGGACGTGCAGTCCTACGTGCCCGGCTACCGGCTGAAGCAGAAGGTGCAGTTCGAGCGCATCGGCGACAACGACCCGCTGCGCATCCCCGGCTACGGCGAGTTCGCCGGGCTGAAGTCGACGATCTTCCTGGAGGTCGAAGGGGCGGCGCACTACCTGCCGGCCTACGCCGGCAACCTCGACATCATGACCTCGGCCGCCATGGCCACCGCCGACCGCTGGGTCGAGCGCACGCTGCTGGCCGCCTGAGGGAGGGACGCATGAGCAAGCTCTACATCCAGGACGTGACGCTGCGCGACGGCATGCACGCGCTGCGCCACCAGTACTCGCTCGACACCGTGGTCACCATCGCCAAGGCGCTGGACGCCGCGCACGTCGACGCCCTCGAGATCTGCCACGGCGACGGGCTGGCCGGCGGCACCTTCAACTACGGCTTCGGGCGGCACACCGACCACGAGTGGATCGCCGCGGTGGCCGAGGCGGTGACCCACGCCAAGGTCACCGTGCTGCTGCTGCCCGGCATCGGCACCAAGGAGGACCTCAAGGAGGCCTACGCGGCCGGTGCGCGCTCGGTCCGCGTGGCGACGCACTGCACCGAGGCCGACGTGTCGCGCCAGCACATCGCCTACGCCCGCGAACTCGGCTTCGACACCGTGGGCTTTTTGATGATGGCGCACATGATCCCGACGGCGCGGCTGGTCGAGCAGGCCAAGCTGATGGAGAGCTACGGGGCGCAGTGCGTGTACGTGGTGGACAGTGCCGGCGCCATGCTGATGGACGGCGCGGCGGAGCGGGTGAAGGCGTTCCGCCAGGAGCTGAAGCCGGAGACGCAGGTCGGCATCCACACGCACCACAACCTGACGCTGGGCGTGGCCAACGCGGTGGTCGGCGTGCAGAACGGGGCGGTGCGCATCGACAGCTCGCTGGCCGGCATGGGGGCCGGGGCCGGCAACGCGCCGCTGGAGGCGCTGGTGGCGGTGCTCGACCGCATGGGCTACGCGCATGGCTGCGACCTGTTCAAGCTGATGGACGCGGCGGACGATCTGGTGCGCCCGCTCCAGGACCGGCCGGTGCGGGTCGACCGCGAGAGCCTGTCGCTGGGCTTCGCGGGGGTCTATTCCAGCTTCCTGCGGCACGCCGAGAAGGCGGCCACGACCTATGGCATCGACGCGCGCGAGATCCTCATCGAACTCGGCCGGCGCAAGATGGTCGGCGGCCAGGAGGACATGATCGTCGACGTGGCGCTCGACCTCGTCAAAGCCAAGGAGGGTGCCCATGTCTAACCTCGCCACGCTGGCCCAAACGGTGGACGAGGCCGCCCGCACGGCGACCGAGATCCCGCAGCTGACCCTGGCGCACCCCGAGCTGACGGTGGAGGACGCCTACGCCATCCAGGCGCTCTCCTTGGCCCGGCGCTATGCGCGCGGCGAGCGCCGCGTCGGCATGAAGATGGGGCTGACCAGCCGGGCCAAGATGGCGCAGGTCGGCGTCTCGGAGATGATCTGGGGCCGGCTGACCGACGCCATGCAGGTCGAGGAGGGCTCGGTGGTCGACCTGAAGCGCTACGTGCACCCGCGCGTCGAGCCGGAGGTGGCGTTCCTCTTGAAGGCGCCCTTGGCGGGCCACGTGACGCCGGCGCAGGCGCTGGCGGCGGTGGACGCGGTGGCGCCGGCCTTGGAGATCATCGACAGCCGCTACCAGGACTTCAAGTTCGCGCTGCCCGACGTGGTAGCCGACAACAGCTCGTCGTCGGGCTTCGTGGTCGGCGGCTGGCGCCGGCCGGACACCGACGTGGCGAACCTGGGTCTGGCGCTGGAGCTGGACGGGCAGGCGCGGCAGGTCGGCTCGACGGCGGCGATCCTGGGCGATCCGGTGCGCTCGCTGGTGGCGGCGGCGCGTCTGGTGGCGCAGTGGGGCGAGCGGCTGGAGGCGGGCTGGATCGTGCTGGCCGGCGGCGCCACGGCGGCCGAGCATTTGACGCCGGGCGTCAGCGTGCGGCTGGTGATGCAGGAACTCGGGTCGGTGGCGTTCCAGATGGGGAGGTAACATCATGCCGATCATCACGGCGCTGCTGATCGCCGGCCGCCCGCCGGAGAAGAAGGCGGCCTTCATCAAGGCGGTGACGGACGCGGCGGTGGCCTCGCTCGAGGTGCCGCCCGACGCCGTGCGCGTCATCATCCAGGAGGTCCCCGGCGAGCACTTCGCCGTCGCCGGCGTGCC
>DASPIO010000178.1:0-2408 GCA_035629155.1 Azospirillum sp.
CTCGCGCTCGAACTTGGCGCAGATCGCCTTCTTCAGCGCCGGGGTGCCGTCGACGGCGGTGTACTTGGTGTCGCCGGCCTGGATGGCCTTGATGGCGGCGTCCTTGATGTTGTCCGGCGTGTCGAAGTCCGGCTCGCCGGCACCGAGCCCGATGACGTCCCGGCCGGCCGCCTTCAGCTCGCGGGCTTTGTTGGTCGCGGCGATGGTCGGCGACGGCTTGATGCGCGACAGACGGGAGGCGAGGATCGACATGGCGCTGCCCCTGGGATCTTGAGGTGTTGAGCGGTGTGGTGTGTGGCCGGAAAAGCGGCACGGGACCTTACTGTCCCCGTCGCGCGCATGCAAGCGCGCGACAATGTCGCGTGCGGTGCGTCATGGGGCTTGAAGACGGTGGAGAGCCCCAGTACAGAGGGGGCCAAAATCCCGGCCCTCCCGCCCCATAACAAACGGACCCGCGTCATGCCTGATAAGCAGTTGCTCCACCTCGTGTTCGGCGGTCAGCTCGTGCGCCCGGACAGCCAGCAGTTCGTCGATCCCAACAAGCTGCACATCGTCGGCATCTTCCCGAGCTACGACGCGGCGGTGAAGGCCTGGCGCGGCGCCACCGGCGCCACCATCGACGACGCCCACATGCGCTATTTCATCGTGCACCTGCACCGCCTGCTCGACCCGACCGGCGAGCACGATCACGATCACAAGCATTAAGGCCGGGTCCGGTCGCCCCGCGCGGCCGTTCAGGATGGCGTGACCCACGCTCGCGAACGGCCCGCGGAGGACGACCGATGACGGTCTACTTCACATCCGACACCCATTTCGGCCACGCCGGCGCGCTCAGCCGCTTCCGCCGGCCCTTTCCGTCGGTCGCCGCGATGGACGAGGCAATGGAAGCGGCCTGGAACGCCACCGTCGGCCCGGACGACGAGGTCTGGTTCCTGGGCGACTTCGCGCTGCGCCTGAAGCCCGACGCGGTCGGCGCCCTGCTCAACCGGCTGAACGGCACCAAGCACCTCGTGGCCGGCAACAACGACGGCCCGCCGACATTGAAACTGCCGGGCTGGGCCAGCGTGCAGCACTACGCCGAGATCATCGTCGACGACACGCTGCTGGTGCTCTGCCATTACCCGTTCCGCACCTGGAACGGCATGTACAAGGGGGCGCTGAACCTGCATGGCCACAGCCACGGGCAATTGAAGGGCATGACGCGTCAGGTGGACGTGGGCGTCGACGTCTGGGATTTCCGCCCCGTCACCCTGGCCGAGTTGCGCAAGCCCAGGCGCGCGCGGGCCGCCGGAGCCGCCGCCGGATGACTGAAAAATGCCGCAACTGCGGGCTGTTCTCGTTAACCGAACAACGCTAGACTCCGGCCCGCCGTTTGCCGCGCGGCCACAGCAGCTCAACCTTTTCCATTCGGGGGATAGACGATGGCTCTCAAGGTACGCGAGGACTATCGCACCCTCACCGGCCCGGAAAAAGCGGCGATCCTGATGTTCGCGCTGGGCGAAGAGCACTCGGCCAAGCTCTTCGGCATGATGGACGACGAGGAGATCAAGGAACTCTCCCAGGTCATGGCGAACCTGGGCACGGTCTCCGCCAACATCATCGAGCGCCTGTTCGTCGAGTTCGCCGAGCAGATGTCGGCCACCGGCTCCCTGGTCGGCACCTTCGACAGCACGGAACGCCTGCTGCTGAAGACCCTGCCCAAGGACAAGGTCGACTCCATCATGGAGGAGATCCGTGGTCCCGCCGGCCGAACCATGTGGGACAAGCTCGCCAACGTGAACGAGACGGTGCTGGCGAACTACCTGAAGAACGAATACCCGCAGACCGTCGCCGTGGTGCTGTCCAAGGTGCGCCCCGAACACGCGGGCCGCGTGCTGACGCTGCTGCCGGAAAGCTTCGCCATGGAGGTCATCATGCGCATGCTGCGCATGGAGGCCGTGCAGAAGGAGGTTCTGGACGACGTCGAGCGCACGCTGCGCACCGAGTTCATGACCAACCTCGCCCGCACCACCCGGCGCGACGCGCACGAGATGCTGGCGGAGATCTTCAACGGCCTGGACCGCACCACCGAGCACCGCTTCATGGCGGCGCTGGAGGAACGCAACCGCGACAGCGCCGAGCGCATCAAGGCGCTGATGTTCACCTTCGAGGACCTCTCCAAGCTCGACCCCTCCGGCGTGCAGACGCTGCTGCGCAACGTCGACAAGGCCAAGCTGGCCACCGCGCTGAAGGGCGCCTCCGAAACCCTCAAGGACCTGTTCTTCTCCAACATGTCCGAACGCGCGGCGAAGATCCTGCGCGAGGACATGGCGGCCATGGGCCCGGTGCGCGTCAAGGACGTGGACGAATCGCAGATGTACATGGTGCAGCTCGCCAAGGATCTGGCGGCGCGCGGCGAGATCGTCATC
>DASPIO010000179.1:0-5069 GCA_035629155.1 Azospirillum sp.
TGGCTGGGTCGGTGAACGGCCCGGCCGGAAACGGTTTGGTTCTTATGCGACGGCGGCCTCCTTGCCAAAGCGGAACTCGGTGCCGTCCACCCACATGCGGTGCAGAACGGTGGCCAGCTTGCGCGCCAGGGCGACCTTGGCACGCATCATGCCGCGGCGCTTGGCCACTTCCATCGCCCAGCGCTTCAGGGTGGAGAAGCTCTTGGTCCGGGTCAGCATCACCTGAGGAGGTGCCGAAACCACCAATACACCGTCTGCCATGGGGGAAGTCCTTCGGTAAAAGCCGCCAGCCGCAGCCCGTCCGGGCCAGATAGCGCAACGCGTTCAAGACCTCTCGAAGGTCCACAGACCTCGGGCGGCCAGTGTCGGCTTTCTTCGGCATCAGCGGTTCTATCAGAAACCATTCCTCATCGGTCAGGTCCGTCGGATACCGCTTCATCTTCTTCTCGATCCTGGCCATCCGGCCGCGCGTCGCCTCGTTCCACATACGAAGCTTGAATCATAACACGACTTCAGCGCCAACCCTTTTCAAACGGTCTCTATACGCCCTGAGACTGCCTTAGCAACGGTCAATTTAAGATTTTCGCACTCAGGCGGCTTATCACCTTTTCGGACCACGCGAATGCGCATTTCAAGTTCGGAATTCTGGGCAGACAGAGGAGGGATATTTACCGCGTCTGCTCCCCGTCCTTCGCCGCTCCCGGTGTTGCCCCTCCCCCGCCGCCCATGAAGAACAGGTTGCGCAGGAAGCCCGGCGCCAGCACGGCCAGCGGGTTCACCGAAATGTCCGGGTCAGCGAACGGCCCCTGCATGTGCCAGGTGGCGGCGAAGATGCCCTGCCCCGCACCACCGCTCAGCACGTCGCCCAGCAGCGGGATCTGGCCGATGATGCGGTTGATGCCGTAGACCGGAACGATGGTGCCGCGCAGGTTGGCCGTGTCCGTCTTCAAGTCGATCTGCCCTTCCAGCGTCAGGCCAAGCGCGCTGCCGGACGTGCGCACGTTCTTCAGCGTCAGCAGGCGCCCCTCCTTGCGGAAGTTGCCCTGCATGCGGCCGAAGGTGATGCCGGGGCCGCCGCCCAGCACCTCCGCCAGCCCGGACGGCGAGATGGCGTTGAGCAGGCGCGCCAGCACGGGCGCGTCGACCACCGTGTAGTTTTCCATCTCGATCTCGCCCTCCAGCGGCGCGTCGGCCTTGGGCGCCAGCGTCGTGCCGGTGACCCGCAGCTTGCCGCCGCGCACCCGGTCGTTGAGGTCGAGCATGCGCAGCATCTGCCCGGCGTCGTCGGACAGGATGTGCACGCGGTGGCGCTGCCCCGCCGGCTCGAACCGGAAGGAGAGGTTGCCGTCCGCCCCGGTGCGGGCGACAAGGTCGATGAAGGTCCACACGCTGCCGTCGTTGCGCGCGCTGGCGGCGACGTTGGTGATCTGCCGCCCCTCGCCGAACACCATGCGGCCCAGGCGCGCGGTGATCTCCATGGCGCGCTTGCGCTCGCTCTGGGGTGCCCCGCCCTCCGGCTCCGGGGTCTCCAGGATTCGCTTGGCGTCCAGGCTGTCGCCGGTGACGGTCACCGCCCAGGCGCCGCCGTCGCGCACGGTGACGTCGGCGCGCACGTCGGTCTTGCCGAAGGTGAGCTGCGACACCGTCGCCTTGGACAGCGCCGCCGTCGCCGGGACGAGGTCCACGCTGGCCGCCGCCTTCATGCCGCCGCCCTCGAAGGTGATGCCGCTGACGCGCGACACCTTGTCCTTCTGGAACTCCACGGTGAAGCGTGCGGTGCCGGGCACGCCCGGCTCCTTGCGCCAGCCGATGTCGTCCAGCGTCATCGCCGTGCGCGTCAGGTCCAGCGTGCCGGTCAGGCCGAAACGCTTGCGCAGGTCCACCGTGAACACCACGTCCGCCCCCACCGGCCCCTTGGCGTACGGGCGCGTCTCCAGACCGAAGCGCTCGAAGAAGGGCGCGTCGGCTTCCGATTTCACGGCGACGCGGGTGCGCAGCTTGGCCGATGAGTCGAACGCCTCCTTCCAGTCGATGGTGGAGGGGTGCCCCTCGATCTTCGCGGTGCCCTTGACCGCCATGCCCTTGGTGTCGAGCGTCAGGTCGAGGTTGGCGTCGCTGGCGTCCAGCCCGGCCGCCACCTTCTTCACGCCCACCCCCTGAAGCTTGGCGGTGACGCCGATCTCGATCGCCTCCACCTTCAGATCGACGACCAGGGGGAAGCTGAAGTGCAGCTTCGCCTCCGCCTTCCCCTCCGTGCCCTTGGGGTCGAGGTCGAGGCGGCTGGGGTATCCCAGCGGCGGGCTGTCGAGCACGGTGAGGATGGTGCGCACCGGCCCCTGCACGGGGACCTGGATGTCGATCGCCTCCTTGCCGCCGAGGTCGGTGATGACGATCACCCCCTCGCCGAGCCGCACGTCCTTCACCATGCCGCCCTGGGTGTGCAGGGTGAAGGTCTTGCCGTCCGTCACGGCGTCGAAACGGGCAAGCCCGGTCACCGGCGGCAGCGGGCGGAAATACTCCACGTCCATGTTCGTGCCGGACAGGGTGCCGTTGAGGCGCCGCGGCTCGAACGCGGCGAGGTCGCCCAGCGGCGCGTCGCCCAGAAGGTAGGCCGAGGCGTCGTGCACCACGCCCTTGGACAGGTTGGCGACGATCCAGTTGCGCGCGTTGCGCATCACGTTGGCCGGCCACAGGTGGGCGAGGTCCTCCACCGCCACGTTCCGCGCGCCGACGCCGGCCTCGGCGTACAGGCGGTCGCCCGCCCCGGCGGCGCTGCCGGATGCCTCCACGCGCGGGCCGCCGAGGTCCACGGCGAAGCGGTCCAGCGTGTAGCGTTGCGTCGCGCGGTCGCCGCCGGCGCGCAGCGTGGCCGAGGCGACCGACACTGGCCGCACGTCGACGCCGGGGCGGGCGATGCGCCCGGCGCCGGCCTTGAGGTCGACACGGCCGGAGCGCGGCCGGAAGTCGTGGTCGAGCACCGCCTCCAACGTGCCGCCGATCGGCAGCGCCAGGGTGCGCAGCGGCTCCAGCGCCGGGGCGAGGCCGGCGAGGACCGCCGGCTCCACATCGGCCAGCGTGGCGGACAGGCGGAGGTCGCCCTGGCCCGCCGCGCGCTCGGCGCCGAGGTCCACGACCGCCGTGCGGCCGCCACCGGCCAGCGTCAGCTTCGCCGCACCGCTCAGGCCCGCCGCCGTCTCCTTCAGGGTTCCGCCACCGGACAGGCGCATCCCGCCGCCCTCGTCGAGGTGCAGGTTGACGCCGTCCACCGCCAGCGTGCGCGCCTCCACGTCGAACACGCCGACGAGGCCGGCCGAGCGCAAGGCGACAGGCGTCGGGCGCAGCTCCGGGACGGCGAGGCGGCCGGCGCCCAGCACCAGATCGAAGCGGACGCGCTGGAGCCGGAAGCCGGCGCCGTAGGCGGATTCCACCGTGCCGTCCAGCGGGACGGCGGCGCCGACCAGCGGCGCCAGTTCCGGCAGCACGCCGGCCAGCCCCGACAGCTCCAGCCCGGCGACCTTCAAGGCGATGCGCGCGCCGTCGTCCTGCGTGCGGTACTCGCCCGACGCCTCGACCGCGGCCGGCTGGCCGCCCAGATCCAGCCTCAGCCGCCCGCGCCCGGTGATGCCGGCGGCGTTGCGGTCGAAGGTGATGTCGGCGCGCGAGGCGTGCCACGTGAGGCCGACCTGACGATTCACCACGGTGAGATCGGCGCCGACCACCGACAGCCGCTTGAGCAGGCCCAGCGTGCGCGTCGGGTCCGGCGGCCGGCGCAGCGCGTCCAGCGCGTCCAGGGCGACCGGCGTGCTGGGCTCGGCTCCGTTCGCGGGCGGAACGTTCGCGGGTGGCGGGGCGGCGGCAGGGGCCTCGGCGATGCTGAAGCCGATGCTGCCGTCCTCATGGCGGATCACCACGACCTGCGGACGCACCGCCTCCAGCCGCGTCGGCACCAGCCGGCCCCGCAGCGCCTGCCGCACCGAGAAGCCGACGCCCAGCTCCGGCACCGACGCCATCGTGATACCCTCGGCGTTGGTGGCGCGCACGTGGCGGGCGCGCAGGTCCAGGCGGCCGTAGCCGTCGGCGTCGTCGTCCGCCCAGCTCAACACCATGTCGCCGATGGTGACGGTGACGCCCGCCGCCGGGTCGGACAGCGCCTGTTCGACATAAGGTGTGAGCGGGTCGAGCGCGATCGGCCCCTGGCCGAGGCGCCAGGCGAAGGCGCCCAGCAGCGCCGCCAGCAGCACCGCCACGCCCACCGTCGACCAGAAGAGAACGCTGGAAACGCGACGAATCAACGCGCCATCTCCGCACCGGCGTGCACGAGCGCGCGCTTGACCGCCACGCCCGGCTCGCGCACCTTCGCCGTCTGCCTAATCGCTGAGCATCCCACCATGCCGATCGTGCCCACCGCCCCCCTGCCGAAACCGTATGACCAGGCGCTCGCCGAGCGCGGGTTGGAGCGCTGGCGCGAGGAGGCCGCCAAGGCCGGCCCGGATCTCCGCGCCTGGGCCGAGGCGTTCGCGGAGTCCGCCGACGGGCGCACGCTGCTCGACGCGGTGTGCGGCAACAGCCCGTATCTGGGCCACAGCCTGACGCGCGAGCTGCCCTTCGTGCGGCAGATCGCCGACGAAGGGTTCGACGCCACCTTCAACCTGCTGCTGGGATCGCTCGACCGCGAGCTGGCGCAGGAACGCGACATGGACCGGCTGATGACCGGGCTGCGCATCGCCAAGCGGCGCGCGGCGCTGCTGATCGCGCTGGCCGACATCACCGGCGTCTGGCCGCTGGAGCGGGTGACCGGGGCGCTGAGCGACACGGCCGAAACGGCGCTGCGGCTGGCCTGCGCCCATCTGCTGCGCAAGGCTGGGGAAGCGGGGCAGCTCACGCTTCCCGATCCGCAGCGGCCGTGGGTGGGGTCTGGGCTCATCGTCCTGGGCATGGGCAAACTTGGGGCGCGCGAACTCAACTATTCCAGCGACATCGACCTTATCGTGCTCTACGACGACGCCGTCGTGCAGACGCCCAAACCGGACACCCTTGCCCGCACCTTCATCCGTATCGCGCGCGATCTC
>DASPIO010000180.1:0-5110 GCA_035629155.1 Azospirillum sp.
CGCCCAGCTTCATGGCGCGTTCCAGGTTGACGCGCGTGCCCGGCGTCCAGCCGCCCAGCGTGGTCTTCGACAGCGTCTCGGCCGAGGCCTGGACGGCGAACCAGCCCGGCCCCTTGTCGATGACGGTGAGGCACACCCCGCCGTTGGCGATGGACGCGCCGATGGCGACCGTCTCCATGTCGAAGGCGGTCTCGATGGTGAAGCGCGTATCGCCGTTCGATTCCACGGCCTTGACGCGCCCGACGTCGGTGATGATCCCGGTGAACATGGCCGGGACTTTAGCAGGTTTTGTGCGGGGGGGAAGGGGTGGCGGCGCATCGGACCGTTGCGCGTGGGTGCGACAGCCGTGCCGGTCAGCATCGGCCCTTCAATGCTCGTCCCAGTCCCGATGGAAATACGCTTCGATGTCGCGATGGCCTTCGAGGATGCTGACCACCTCGAAGGCCTCGCCCACATACCGAAAGAAGATCACATAGCCTTTGAACGGCACGCTGCGGATATCCTCCCGCACTTCCGGTCACGCCCGGCCCATGGTTCCGGGCAGGCCAGCCAGTTTGGCGCAATGCTGGCGCACCTGCTGCACGAACCGCTGCCCCGTGGCGAGGCTACCGCTCTCGCGCGTGATGTGCTCAAGGATCGACACCAGATCGCGCCGCGCCGCCGGAAGATAGATAGGGCACGGCACTCAATAGCCGTCCTTCGCCAGTTCGTCCGCCTTCGCGGCAAGCGCCGCGTCGATGTCGTCGTCCGTGCAGGCACCACCTTCCGCGATGGCGGCATCGAGCGTCCGCTTCAGCGCAAGCAGCTTGGCCTCGCGCTCTTCGACGAGCCGCAATCCTTCACGCACCACTTCGCTGGCCGACCCGTAGCGACCGCTTTTCACGATCTGCTCGACGAAACCTTCCCAGCGTTCCCCGACCGACACGTTCATACCGTCGCTTCCTTTCGGTGTCGCAAACAGGTCAATAACACAAATAGCGCAATTTTCGTTATCAGCAAAGGCCGCGCATGGTTCCCATGCACCCTGCCCCCTAGCCGCATCGCACGGCCGCTGCCATGTTGCGGCGCATGCAACTCTACTCCCCACAGCACCGCCCCGCCGTCGACACCCGCTGGCTCTCCGTCGTGCTCAGCACGATGATGGCCTTCGGGCCGCTCTCCATCGACATGTACCTGCCGGCCCTGCCGGAGATCGGCCGCGATCTGGCGGCGTCCCCGGCGTCCGTGCAGATGTCGCTGTCCGGCTTCTTCCTGGGCTTCGGCATCGGGCAGCTTGTGTGGGGGCCGCTGGGCGACCGCGTCGGGCGGCGCGGGCCGATCGCGGCGGGCATCGCGCTGTTCGTTCTGGGCAGCGTCGGTTGCGCGCTGACCGGTGATGCGACGCACCTCGCGATGTGGCGCTTCGTGCAGGCGTTCGGCTCGTGCGCCGCGCCGGTGCTCGCCCGCGCCATGGTGCGCGACCTCTATCCGCAGGACCAGGCGGCGCGCATGCTGTCGCTCATGATGCTGATCATGAGCGTGGCGCCGATGGCGGCCCCGCTGGTCGGCGGACAGGTGCTGGCGCACTTCGGCTGGCGGGCGATCTTCTACGGCTTGGCCGGGTTCGGCGTGCTGGCTATGGTCGCGCTGTTCACCGTCCCCGAAAGCCTGCCCGTGTCGCGGCGCAGCGGTGCCAGCATCCCCAGCATGGCGTTCGGCTACGTCCGCCTGCTCGGCAACCGCCGCTATCTCGCCTATTCGCTCAGCGGCGCCTTCTTCTTCGGCGGCATGTTCGCGTATATCGCCGGGACGCCCTTCGTCTACATCGAGTATTTCGGCGTCGCGCCGGAGCTGTACGGCCTGCTGTTCGGCCTGAACGTGGTCGGCATGATGATCTTCAACATCGTCAACCGCCGGCTGGTGCAGACGATGGGTTCGGACCGGGTGCTGCGCGCCGGAGCGGTGGCGGGAGCCGTGTTCGGGATCGTGCTGGCGGTGGTCGGCGTCACCGGCGCGCTGGGGCTCGTCGGCATCGTCGTGCCGCTGTTCGCCTATCTGTCCATGACCGGCCTGATCGCCGCCAACGCCATGGCCGGCGCCATGTCGGTGAACCCGGCCATGGCCGGTGCCGCGTCCGGCCTTGCCGGCACCTTGCAGTTCGGCGTCGGCGCGCTGACCGCCGCCGTGATCGGCTGGCTCGCCGACGGCACGCCCGCCCCCATGGTGCTGGTCATCGGCGGCATGGGCATCGCGGCGGCGCTGGCCGCCCTGGCGGTCGCCCCGGCTCAATCCGAGCGGCGGACGTAGCTCTCGGCGACGTCGTCGCCGGCGCGGCGGACGGCGACGCGCTCGAAATCGGCGGCGTCGGCCAGCCGGTCCACGCCGAACCCGGCCACCGCCGCCGTGCCGTCACCGCCGATCACCCGCGCGGCGCGGAACCACTCCAGCCGGTCGACCAGCCGGGCGCGCAGCAACGAGGCGGCCAGAGTCGCCCCGCCCTCCACCAGCACGCGCGTGATGCCGCGCGCCGCCAGCGCTTTCGCGGCCAGCGCCGGGTCCGGCAGGCCGGCGGCGTCCGGCGGCACCGGGATCACATCGACGCCGCAGCCGGCGAAGGCCTCGGCGCGCAACGGGTCGGGATCGACGCAGGTGACCAGCCACGTCGGCACCCGCGCCGCGCTCGCCGCCAGCCTGGAGGTCAGGGGCAGGCGCAGCCGGCTGTCGAAGACGATGCGCACGGGCGAGCGGTGCTCCAGGCCGGGCAGCCGGCAGGTCAGCTCCGGGTCGTCGGCCAACGCCGTGCGGATGCCCACCATGATGGCGTCGTGGCTGGCGCGCAGCCCGTGCCCCCAGGCGCGCGCCGTGGCGCCGGTGATCCACTTCGATTCGCCGCCGTGCGTGGCGATGCGCCCGTCCAGCGTGGTCGCCAGCTTCAGCGTGAACAGCGGCCGGTCGTGCAGGATGCGGGTGAAGAAGCCGCGGTTCAGCTCGTACGCCTCCTCGGCGCACACGCCGGTGTCCACGGCGATGCCGGCCTCGCGCAGGCGGCGCACGCCGCCGCCGGCCACCCGCGGGTCGGGGTCTTCGCCCGCCACCACAACGCGCGCGACCCCGGCGGCGATCAGCGCCTCCGAACATGGCGGCGTCTTGCCGTGGTGGTTGCACGGCTCCAGCGAGACATAGGCGGTGGCCCCGCGTGCGGCCTCCCCGGCACGGGCCAGCGCCTCGGTCTCGCCGTGCGGCCGACCGCCGGGCTGCGTCCAGCCGCGCCCGACGACGACGCCCTCCTTGACCAGCACGCACCCCACCGATGGGTTCGGCCACGTGTTCCCCAGCCCCCGCGCCGCCAGCGCCAGGGCCGCCCGCATGTGGCGGAGATCGTCGGGTGATGTCATGGCTTCGGCACTCCCATCATGCCGACGGGAAACACCCCGCCGGCCGCGATGGCGCGGGATGCGTAAGGGAAAAGAGGAGAGACACGGATGGACACAGATAAAAGAGATAACGATTTATTCTCTATCCGTGTGCATCCGCGTCCAAAAACCTCAGGGATGCTGCGCTTCCGGGGCGAGCTGCTCGACGAAATCGTTGAAGTCCGCCGCCTCGCGGAAGTCCTTGTAGACCGAGGCGTAGCGGATGTACGCGACCTGATCGAGGTTCTGGAGGGCGTTCATGATCATCTCGCCGATCTGCTTCGACGGGATCTCGCTCTCGCCCGAGGATTCGAGCTGGCGCACCAGGCTGTTGACCACGCGATCGATGCGGTCGGCGTCGATGGGGCGCTTGCGCAGCGCGATGCGCATCGACCGCAAGAGCTTCTCGCGGTCGAACGGCTCGCGCACGCCCGTGCTCTTCACCACTGTCAGCTCGCGCAGTTGCACGCGCTCGAAAGTGGTGAAGCGCGCCCCGCAGCCGGGGCAGAACCGCCGTCTGCGGATCGCCGAGTTGTCCTCGGTCGGGCGTGAATCCTTGACCTGGGTGTCGTCGTGTCCGCAGAACGGGCAGCGCATGTCCGGCTCTTCCCCCTGAACGTTGTCGTGTGCGCCGTCAGAGGGTCGGATAGATCGGGAAGCGGCGGCACAGCTCGCGCACCCGCTCCCGCACCTGCGCCTCGACGGCCCGGTTGTCGCCCGAGTTGCTGGCGGCCAGCCCGTCCAGCGTCTCGACGATCATCTGGCCGACCTGCTCGAACTCGGCGGTGCCGAAGCCGCGCGTCGTCGCCGCCGGGCTGCCCAGGCGCACGCCGGAGGTGACCATCGGCTTCTGCGGATCGAACGGCACGCCGTTCTTGTTGCAGGTCATGCCGGCGTGCTCCAGGCTGGCCTCGGCCGCCTTGCCGGTCAGGTTCTTCGGGCGCAGGTCGACCAGCACGATGTGACTGTCGGTGCCGCCCGACACGATGTCCAGTCCGCCGCCGATCAGCGTCTTGGCCAGCGTGCGCGCGTTGTCCAGCATGGCCTGCGCATACTGCTTGAACTCCGGCCGCAGCGCCTCCTGGAAGGCCACCGCCTTGGCGGCGATGACGTGCATCAGCGGGCCGCCCTGCAGGCCGGGGAACACGGCCGAGTTGATCTTCTTGGCCAGCTCTTCCTTGTCGGTCAGCACCATGCCGCCGCGCGGCCCGCGCAGCGTCTTGTGCGTGGTGGTGGTGACGAAGTCGGCGACGCCGATCGGCGAAGGATAGAGGCCGACGGCCACCAGTCCCGCGTAGTGCGCCATGTCGGCCATGAGCAGCGCGCCGCACTTGTCCGCGATCGCGCGAAGACGCTTCCAGTCGATGGCGCGCGAGTAGGCCGAGGCTCCGGTGACGATGATCCTGGGCTTCTCCGCGAGCGCGATTCTTTCGGCCTGCTCGTAGTCGATGTGCTCGTTCGCGTCGAGGCCGTACGAGACCACGCGGTAGAGCTTGCCGGACATGTTCACCGGCGAGCCGTGCGTCAGGTGGCCGCCCATCGCGAGCGACATGCCGAGGATCGTGTCGCCCGGCCTGAGCGCCGCCGCGTACACCGCCTGGTTCGCCTGCGATCCCGAATGCGGCTGCACGTTGGCCCAGGGCGCGCCGAAGAGCTTCTTCGCCCGCTCGATTGCCAGCGCCTCGGCGATGTCCACGTACTCGCAGCCGCCGTAGTAG
>DASPIO010000181.1:0-21520 GCA_035629155.1 Azospirillum sp.
GCCGCTGCTGCTGAAGCTGGGGCAGAGCTTCGGCGTCGACCTGCAGTCCTTCGCCGAGGACGAGGAGAGCCGGCTGGTGGCCGGCCTGCGCGAGGTGTTCGCCGACCCGCTGTTCGACAGCTCCGGCATCAAGAACCAGGATCTGAAGGAGCTGGTCGCCGTCGCCCCGGTGCTGGGGCAGGCGGTGGTGACGCTGTACCGCGCCTTCCGCGAGCAGCGCGAGGACATGCAGAACCTTGCCGAGAAGCTGGCCGACCAGGACAAGCTGCAGCTCGCCCACACCGCCTCCTTCCCGCTGGAGGAGGTGCGCGACTTCTTCCACGCCCAGCACAACCATTTCCCCGAACTGGAGGCCGCCGCCGAGGCGCTGTGCGACGAGGCCAACCCGGAACGCGGCGACCTGTACCGCGGGCTGGTCGACTGGCTGCTCGCCCAGCAGGCGGTGCGCGTCAAGATCATGCCGGGCGACGTGATGGGCTACGCCGTCCGCCGCTTCGACCGGCACGGCCGGCGCATCCTGATCTCCGAGATGCTGGCGCCCAGCGGGCGCAACTTCCAGTTGGCCGGACAGATCGCCCTGCTGCGCCACCGCGACCTGATCAACCGCATCGTCGACGCCGGCAACCTGTCGGGCGACGAGGCGCGGCGTCTCGCCCGCATCGGGCTGACCAACTACTTCGCCGGCGCCGTGCTGATGCCCTACAACCGCTTCCTGGAGGCGGCCAAGCAGGTGCGCTACGACGTGGACGTGCTGCGGCGGCGCTTCGACGCCTCGTTCGAGCAGGTCTGCCACCGGCTGACCACGCTGCAACGGCCGGGTGCCAAGGGCATCCCCTTCTTCCTGATCCGGGTGGACAGCGCCGGCAACGTGTCCAAGCGCTTCTCCGGTGCGGGGTTCCATTTTGCGCGCTTCGGCGGCGGCTGCCCGCGCTGGATCGTCTACGAGGCGTTCCGCACGCCCGGCAAGATCCACACCCAAGTGGCGCAAATGCCGGACGGCACCACCTACTTCTCGGTCGCGCGGACGACCGTGAAGGCGAGCGGCGGCTACCGCAGCCCGCCGCAGCAGTTCGCCATGGCGCTGGGCTGCGACATTGCACACGCGGGCCAAGTGGTATACGCCGACGGCATCGACCTGGAGAACACCGAAGCGGCCACGCCCATCGGCGTGAACTGCCGCCTGTGCCCGCGGGTGGACTGCTCGCAGCGGGCCTTCCCGCCGCTGAATCATCGGCTGATCGTCGACGAGAACCTTCGCGGCGTCACGCCGTTCCTGTTCGCGCCGCCGGCCGGCGACGGACGGTAGGATCCACACCAACATTACGCTTATCTGATGCGATCACACACAAACCGTGGGGGCATTTTTCGCTGGCGCGAAAACCCCCCGTTCGGTTATGGAAACCCTGCGCGGTGGAATGCGCGGGACCGTGGAGCGAAGGACGAATGAGCAACCTGATCAACGAACGCGTTCTGAAGGTTCATCACTGGACCGACAACCTGTTCAGCTTCCAGACCACCCGCGATCCTTCGTTCCGCTTCGAGAACGGCCAGTTCACCATGATCGGCCTTGAGGTGAACGGCCGCCCGCTGCTGCGCGCCTATTCCATGGTGAGCGCCAATTACGAGGACACGCTGGAGTTCTTCTCCATCAAGGTGCCGGACGGCCCGCTGACCTCGCGCCTGCAGCACCTGAAGGAAGGCGACACGCTGATCGTCAACCGCAAGGCGACCGGCACGCTGCTGGTCGACAACCTGCTGCCCGGCCGCAACCTGTACATGCTGAGCACCGGCACGGGCCTGGCGCCCTTCATGAGCATCATCAAGGACCCGACGGTGTACGAGCAGTACGACCGCGTGATCCTGACGCACACCTGCCGCCGCGTCGATGAGCTGGCCTACCAGGAGCTGATCCGCGAGGCGCTGCCGCAGAACGAGTTCTTCGGCGAGGCGGTGGCGGCGAAGCTGACCTACTACCCGACCGTGACGCGCGAGGAGTTCCCGACGCAGGGCCGCATCACCGACCTGATCCAGTCGGGCAAGCTGTTCGACGACATCGGGCTGAAGCCGTTCGACAAGGAGGTCGACCGCGTGATGCTGTGCGGCAGCCCGCAGATGCTGACCGACACGCAGAAGATCCTGGAGGACAGGGGCTTCCACATGGGCCACAACGGCGAGCCCGGCCATTTCGTGATCGAAAAGGCGTTCGTGGAGAAGTAAGGACCGAGGATCGTTGGGTTTTCGCTGCGCTCAACCCAACCTACGGGAGCATCGTAGGTTGGGTTGAGGCCAAAGCCGAAAACCCAACGTCACGTCCGCATTTCGACCACCTTCGCCGCAATGGCTTCCGCCTTTCCGCCGTCCCAGTCCACGCCGTAAACGCCGTCCCGGACGAACCGCCCGAAACTGGAATACGGCCAGTCCTGCGGCTCCGACACCAGCCCGTGCTTCACGGGATTCCAGTGGATGTAGTCCGCGTAGGCGGCGAGTTCGCCCTCGTCCCGGATGCGGTGTTCCCAGAAGCGCCGCTGCCAGACGGCGCGTTCGCCCTTGCGTTCACGCGATGGCGACACCTTGGCCGGGGTCCAGTCAAGGCTGGCGGTGAAACGGCTTTTGATCCGCCGCCAGCGCGTCGAATAATCGCCGTCGCCTTCCGGCAAGGTCCAGATCGTATGAATGTGGTCGGGCAGCACCGCGACCGCGAAAATCCCGAACGGACGCACCGCAAGTTCGGCGCGGAAGGCATTGCGCAGGTGCTGCACAGCCGCAGCGCTGTTGAAGATCGGCCGACGCCGCTCCGTCACGACGGTGAAGAAGTACGTCGCCCCTGGCGTGTGGTCCCGCCGATAGCGCATCGCCCGTTGACTCCATACCGGCCGGGTGATGCGCTCCATGGTAGCACGGACGTTGGGTTTTCGCTGCACTCAACCCGACCTACGGGGTCGCCGGCGATGCGGGAATAATTCCGGACCACCCGCCGTTCATTCCTGTGACGATGGCACGTCCCTTCGACTTCGACCGAACTGGGGTGGGCCGGACCCGCGAATGTCGCGGCATCCGGGCCACCCTTCCCTTTTGGAGGGACGCCAGATTCGTGTAGACATGGGGCCCATGCGTATCCTGACCCTTCTGGCCGTGCTCGCGGTGGCCGGCCTCGCCAACATCGCCGCCTGGTACCTGCCCAACCGGCCGGTGCCGCTGGAGCCGCTTCCGGGCGGCAAGCTGTCCAGCGTGTCCTTCGCGCCGTTCCGCGACGGGCAGAGCCCGTTGACCCAGGTCTTCCCCACCCGCGACCAGATCGAGGAGGATCTGCGCGTGCTCTCCGCCCAGGTGGCGGGGGTGCGCACCTACACCTCGCTGGAAGGGCTGGAGGTGGTGCCGGAACTGGCCCGCAAGCACGGGCTGAAGGTCACCATGGGGGCGTGGCTGTCCAGCAAGCTGTCGAAGAACGAGGCCGAGGTCGCCTCGCTGATCGAACTCGCCAACCGCTACCCGGACGTTATCACCCGCGTCATCGTCGGCAACGAGGTGCTGCTGCGCGGCGAGCTGACCGCCGACCAGATCACCGGCTACATCCGCCGGGTGAAGGCCGCCATCAAGCAGCCGGTGTCCTACGCCGACGTCTGGGAATGGTGGCTGAAGTACCCGCAGATGGCGGCGGAGGTGGACTACATCACCATCCACCTGCTGCCCTACTGGGAGGACATCCCGGCCAGCGTGGAGAAGGGGGCGGAGCACATCGCGTGGTCCTACCGCGAGATCGCCCACCGCTTCCCCGGCAAGCCCATCCTGATCGGCGAGACCGGCTGGCCGACCTCCGGCCGTTCGCGCGGCGCCGCAGCACCTGGGCTGGTCGCCAAGGCGCAGTTCATCAACCAGATCGTCCGTCTGGCGCAGGCGGAGGGCTTCGACGTCAACATCATCGAGGCCTTCGACCAGAACTGGAAGCAGAAGCTGGAAGGCACGGTGGGCGGCCACTGGGGCCTGTACACCACCGGCCGCGAGGCGAAGTTCCCGCTGGCCGGCCCGGTGGTGGAGAACCCCGGCTGGCCGTTCCAGGCGGCGCTGACCACCGTCGCGGGGGCCGCGCTGGCCGCCGCCCTGATCCTGAAAGCCCCGGCGCTGGGGGCCGGCGGCATGGCGGTGCTGGCGGTGCTGTCCATGGCCTTCGTCAGCGCGTGGCTGCGCGCCGCCGACGTGGCGATGCACTGGGCCTACTACATGCTCGACCGGGCGTTCGCGCTGGTCATGTTGGCGCTGTGCGCCGGGCTGATCGCCGCCGTTCTGACGGCGGTGCGCCGCGTGCTGACCGGCGGCCCGCTCCCCGGCGAGCCGGTGCAGGCGATCCGGCGGGAGTTCGGCCTGTCGTCGCTGGAGCAGATCGGCAACACCATGGCCGCCGCACTGGCCTTCTTCGGCGTGCTGTGGAGCTTCCTCATCGTCTTCGACGGCCGCTACCGCAACTTCCCGGTGCCGTACGAGGTGATCCCGGCGGTCGGGTTGCTGGCGCTGGGCGCGGTGCGGGCGGCGAAGCGGCCGGCGGGCACCGGCTGGGCCTCGGCGCTGGCCGCGGGCAACCTGTTCCGCCCGGCGGTGGCCCTGCCCGGCGCCGTGCAGCCGCGCCCGAAGCTGGAGATCTGGCTGGGCCGCTTCCTGCTGACGGGTGCCGTGCTGACCGTGATCGCGGAGGGCATCCTGCCGGTGGACGCCCCCTTGCGCGGCTATCTCGCCGGCACCAGCGCCATGCCGCTGAGCGCCATCGACTGGAGCCACCCGAACTGGGAGGCGCTGATCTGGGCGGCGGTGCAGGCGCTGCTGGCCGTGCCCTTCCTGGCGAGCGGCCGGCTGGTCCGCGCCGGGGCCACCGTGGCCGCGGCCGAGCCCGTGCGGGTGACCGGGTCATGAGCCGGGCGGGCGAGCGTGCCGAGGCGCAGGAGGCGTTGGCCTACCACCTGCGTCATAAGCGCCTGTGGCGGGCGCTGCGGCTGGCGGCGATGGGCGTGCTGCTGCTGTTCCTGGCGCTGGTCGGCGCCTACGGGGGGCTGGCCGTGGCGAGCGGGGCGGACGCCTGGATGCTGCCCTACCTGGGCGGCGGCGTCGCCTTCCTGGCCTTCCTGCTGGTCCTGGTGGTCCGCCACCGCGGCACCGACCGCATGCTGGACGAGGAAATCGCCAAGGCGACGCGCCGGGTGCGGGAGCTGAACTGACGCCGCATTGCCGGCAACCCGGATACAGCCGAGTACAGCAGGATTCGATGAACGCTCGTACCAACGCCACGTGGTGGACCGGATGGCGGCTGACCGGGGTGCTGCTTGCAGCCGGGGGCGTCTATGCGGTCATGCTGACGGTCACCCTGCCGGCGTTGACGGCCCGCAGCGGCGGTCTGGCCATGTTCGACCTGAGCCCGTTGGGCTACGACGCCGCGTACGCCCACACCGTCCTTGAACGGCTGGGAAGCGAGGGGCGGCAATACTACCTTTTCCGCCAACTGCCGCTGGATGCGGCGTATCCGGCCCTGCTCGCCCTGTCGCTGGCCGGCATCTGGCGCTTCCTTCTGCGCTGGTCGAACATGGAAACGGCCGGCCGGTGCGCGCTGGCATGGTGCGCCGTCGCGGTGGCCGGCCTGGATTACGCGGAAAACATCGCCGTTGCCGCCATGCTGTTGCGTTTTCCCTGGGAGGGCGAAGCCCTGGTCGGGCTCGCGTCGGCGACAACGGTGGCGAAGTCGATGACGGCAACGGTCTGCTTCGTGGGGGTCATCGGCCTTGCGGTCGCAGCCACCGTGCGCCGCATCGCCCTGCGGAGGTGATCCCGGTTCCCGGAGGTCCGGCGGCTACGCCACCTTCCTCCCGCCGCCGTGGGTTTCGGTCCAGCGGCGGGGGTCGTGCAGGTAGGCCTGGATCTCGCCCAACACGTGTTCGTCCAGGTAGTGGCCGGTGTTGGCGACCTCCAGCAGGTCCCACCACGTGGCCAGCGCGTGCATGGTGATGCCCAGCGGCGACAGGTGCTCGTGGATCTGGTCGAAGATGCCGTACTGGAACAGCACGAAGACGTCGCGCACCTCGCAACCGGCGGCGCGCAGCGGCTCGCAGAAGCGAACCTTGCGGTGCCCGTCGGTGGCGAGCTGCTCGACCAGCAGGACGCGCCAGCCGGGCTCCACCACGCCTTCGATGCGGTGCTTGTAGGGGCAGCCCTCCGGCACCTCCTTGCGCACGAAGACCAGCGGCAGGTCCAGGCGGTCGGCGATCAGCGTGGCGAAGGGCACGCCCGCCCCCTCGGCCGCTGCGACGGCATCGAGCTTGTGGCGGCCATGCGGCGCCTCCCCATAGGCGTTGGGGATCTCCTGGTCGATCATGCGCAGCGCCAGCGCCAGCACCTCCTCGCGCACCGCGGGGTAGGAGAGCAGCCGCCGCCCCTCCACGTGCACCGGGCTGACCAGCCCCGTGCCGAGGCGGAAGGGATGCTCCGGATCGAAGCGGATGGCCCCCGTTTCCAGAAGGCAGCGCGCAAAGCGCAACGCGCCTTCGCGCAGTTCGATGTCCCAGGCGTCGGGTATCATGGCAACGTCCCCTTTGCCGTCTCGCGATGGTCGGCCGTGATTGTCGGCCGTGGTTGTGCGGGTCGTGGTTGTGCGGGTTGTGGTGGCCGGCTCGGGCGCCGGCGCCGTTTGGCTGTCAACACACAGGGTGCGGCCCGCGCCCCCGCCTTGTGGACCATGGATTGGGGGTACCCCGAAGGGATGGCGGACCGTTGACAAGCGGTGCGTGCAAGTCGAAGAAAAAGGGGCGAGGCGGCGGGGAAGGACGATGGCGATGGCGGGCGGCGACGACGACGAGGACGAGCTGCTGTTCGCCGACGAGGACGTGGATGAAGCGGACGAGGCCGACGCCGGCTCCGGCCTGCCGCCCTGGAAGGTGCTGATCGTCGACGACGACCCGGAGGTGCACGCGATCACCCGCGTGGTGCTGGGCGACACCCTGTTCGAGGACCGCGCGCTGAGCTTCCTCAGCGCCCACACCGCGGCCGAGGCGCGCGCCATCCTGGCCCGGCACGCCGACATCGCCGTCGTGCTGCTGGACGTGGTGATGGAGACGGACGACGCCGGGCTGAAGCTCGTCCACCACATCCGCCAGGAGCTGGGCAACCATCAGGTCCGCATCATCCTGCGCACCGGCCAGCCCGGACAGGCGCCCGAGCGGCAGGTGATCGTCGCCTACGACATCAACGACTACAAGGCCAAGAGCGAACTGACGGCGCAGACGCTGTTCACCGCCACCGTGTCGGCGCTGCGTTCGTACCAGCACATCTCGACCATCGAACAGAGCCGGCGCGGGTTGGAGAAGATCGTCGACGCGGCCGCCGCGCTGTTCGAGCGGCGCTCGCTCGCCAGCTTCGTCGAGGGGGTGGTGGTGCAGATGGGCTCGCTGCTGCACAAGGCGCAGGGATCCTTCCTGTGCACCGTGCGCCGCCTGCCCGACGGCACCCCGGCGGAGGATCTGGAGGTGCTGGCCGGTTCCGGCCCGTTCGAGGGCGCGGCCGGGCGCCCGGTGCGCGACGTCGTGCCCGACGCGGTGGAGGCCGACATCCGCGCCGCGCTGGAGACGGAGGAGAACCTCTACCGCCGCGACCACTGCGTCGTCGCCTTCCGCTCGCGCGGGCACGCGGCCAGCGTGCTGTACATCCACGGGCAGGGGCCGCTGTCCGACATCGACCGGCGGCTGGTGGAGATCTTCTGCTCTAAGGTGGCGGTCGGCTTCGACAACGCCTTCCTGTACGAGCAGTTGCGCAACGCCCAGCACGCCACCGTGCACGCCCTGGGCAAGCTGGCCGAGTTCAAGGACGAGGTGACGGGCGAGCACGTCCGCCGCATCGAGCGCTGGACCACGCTCATCGCCCGCGAACTGCACCGGCGCGGCGAGCATCCGGGCATCGTCGACGAGCTGTTCTGCGAGCAGATCGGGATGGCCAGCATGCTGCACGACGTCGGCAAGGTGGGCATCCCCGACGCCATCCTCGGCAAGCCCGGCAAGCTGGACCCGGACGAGCTGCGCGTCATGCGCGAGCACGCCGCCATCGGCGGCCGCATCCTGCGCGAGGCGGCCGGGATGGTGCACGGGCAGAGTTACCTGACGCTGGGCGCCGAAATCGCCGAGGGCCACCACGAGAAGTGGGACGGCACCGGCTATCCGCGCGGCCTGAAGGGCGAGGCGATCCCCCTGTCCGGCCGCATCGTCGCGGTGGCCGACGTGTACGACGCCCTGCTGCACCGCCGCCCCTACAAGGCAGCGTGGGACCACGCGGCGGTGATGGCGCTGATCCACCGCGAGACCGGCACCCATTTCGACCCGCGCGTGGTCGACGCCTTCGTGCAGGTGCTGGTGGATGAAGGGGTGCTGACGGCGGGGTGAGTTCGCCGAAAACCCAACGTTTGCGCGTTACGATCCCTGGCTCAGCACCTCGCCCAGGTTGCGGTCGCTGCTGCCGCCGGACATGACGAGCTGCATGTGCGGGTAGGGGATGGAGATGTTCAGCTCGCCGAAGCGCTTCTTCAGGCGCTTGTTGAACTCGCGACCGACGTTCCACTGCTTCAGCGGCCGCGTCTTGAAGCGCGCCTTCAGGATGATGCCGGAATCGGCCAGCCGGTCGACGCCCATCACCTCCAGCGGCGCCAGGATGTCGGGCGCGAACAATGGGTCGGCCTGGATGTCGGCGCCGATCTCCCGCAGCACGTCGCACACGCGGTCGGGGTCCTCGCTGTAGCCGACGCTGACGTCGAAGACGGCGAAGGAGAAGTCCTTGGTCAGGTTCTTCACCGTCGTTACCGCGCTGAACGGCACGGAGTGCACGGCGCCGGCCTGGTCGCGCAGACGGATGGTGCGGATCGAGATGGCCTCCACCACGCCGGAATGGCCGCCGCCGACATCCACCACGTCGCCCACCGAGATGGTGTCCTCGAACAGGATGAACAGGCCGGTGATGACGTCCTTGACCAGCGTCTGCGAGCCGAAGCCGACCGCCAAGCCGACGACGCCGGCGCCGGCCAGCAGCGGGGCGATGTTCACGCCCAGCTCGGCCAGCGTGATCAGCGACACCATGGTGACCAGCAGCACCATGAAGGCGTTGCGCAGCAGCGGCAGCAGCGTGCGCATGCGGGCCGAGCGCTCGATGCGCGTGCCGTTGCGGTCGGTGGTGGCGAGGAAGCGCTCGATCAGCGAACTGACCACCTCCCACGCCACGATCGACAGGCCGAGGATGAGCGAGATGGTGAGCAGGCTGCGCAGCGCCCGCCGGCCGATCTGCGTCTCGGTCCAGGCCAGGGAATCGACGCCCCAGGCGTTCAGGATGAACAGCACCGCCGCCGTCCAGATGACGATCTTCGACAGCCGGTGCAGCAGCGGCACGTAGAGCCGCGCGCGCTCCTCGGCGTTCGGAAGCTGGCCGCCCATGCGCGCCGACAGGCGCAGGCCGCGGTGCAGCAGCCGGTTGATGCCGTTGACCAGCAGGCGCGCGCCGAGGAACAGCAGCATGCTGACGACGGTGGCCCGCGCCAGATACTCGAACCCCTCGTAAACGTTCAGCATCCACGCCGCGAACGCCACCGCCACGTAGACGATGGCCAGCACGTGCCAGACATCGGCGAAGCGGCGGCGGGCGGAGCGCAGGACGGCCCCCTGCCCTTCCGCCTCGCGCTCGTCGGTGGAGACCGGGTCGCCGTCGCCCGACAGCGGGTTGCCGCGCAGCCATTCCGCCACCGAGGCGCGGTTTTGCAGGATCAGCGCCACCAGCATGCCGGCGATCAGCGCGCCCAGCAGCTTCAGCACGGCACCGTAGGCGCCCAGCGGCAGGCCCAGCACATAGGCCCCTTCGGCGATGAAATAGCCGAAGACGCCCACCGTCGCCAGCCGGCGCACCCACCGGCAGGCGCGCACCGCCGTCTCGTCGCGGATGCGCAGCAGGCGCAGGCCCGGCGCCGTCGGGGCGAACAGGAAACCGGCGACGACCATCACCGCCTGCACGATGACCGAGGCGTTGATGATGGCGATCGCCACCAGCCGCACACGCGGCCCCGGCTGCGCCAGGGTCAGCACGCCGTAGCCGACCAGGGCGAAGACGGCGATGGGCACCAGCGCCAGCGCCGCCCGCAGCAGCAGGAACGGCAGGCGTTGCAGGGTGCGCGGGTAGCGCCGCACCTCGATGGCCCGGCGCGGGCGGGTGAGCAGCCAGCGCACGAATCGCGACACCACCACGCCGGCCACCAGGATCATCGTCAGCGAGATGCCGAGCTGCGCCCAGCGCTCGCGCGCCGTGGAATCCTCCATCTGGCGCTGCGCCCATTCGCCGATGCGCGGCAGGTCGGTGAAGGCCTCGCCCATGCGCGCGAAAAGCTGGTTCACACCGGCCACGCGGTCGGACAGGAAGGCGAGCGTGCGCGCGCCCAGCGTCTCCGGGATGACGTCGGCGAGCACGCCCTTGTTCTCCGCCGCCGGGGCGGCGGGGGCCAGGCCCTTCTGCGCGGCGACCAACGTCTTGAGTTGCTCCACCAGCTTGGCGCGCGCGGCCGGGTCCTCCAGCGTCGAGACCATGGCTTCGAGCTGTTCGGCCGTGGGGGCGGCCCCGGCGGCGGGCGGTGAGGCCGCGTCCGGCGCGGACGCCGGAGCGGCGGCGGGTGCTGGGGCGGATGCTGCGGAGGACGCCGGCGGGGAGTCCGCGGCGAAGGCCGGTATGCCGGTCAGGCAGATCAGGGACAGGACGAGGACGGCGAGTCCGCCGGTCCAACGGATGCGGGACATCGTCAGGAACGTCCGGAGGGCGTGTCTTTTTATGGGATTTGTCTTGATGAGATTTGTCATGGGCGGGCGAGACTACCCCGCCCCCGCCGCCTTGCCAACCCGCGGGAGCCGTGACCATCGGCGGGCGGGGGCCGTCGGTGGGGTTGAACCGCAGGTGAAAACCCAACGTCGCGGCATGGCGGGGAGCGTTGGGTTTTCGCTGGCGCTCAACCCAGTCTACGGCGCTTTTGCCATCAACCGCGCCGTGGCGACGCTGTCCGGGTCGCCCGCCGCTTCAAGGCCGGCGATCACACCGGCCCGGTCCTCGGCGCTGCGGTTCTGGCTGAGTTTCCATTTGCCCTCGATGCGCGTCACCGGCAGCTCGAAGGCGACGATGCCCCGGCGCATGGCTTCCCGCGCCTTCGGATCCAGCTCGGCGAGGCTCCAGGCATCGGGGCGGCCCGCCTCGTACTTGGCGGACAGCGCGTCCAGCAGGGCGTCCACCCGCTCGGCATCGTCGATAACGGTGGGGCGGCCGGTGACGTGGACGGCGGCGTAGTTCCACGTCGGCACCGCGCCGGCGCGCCTGGCGTACCACGTGGGCGAGACGTAGGCGTGCGGGCCCTGGAAGATGGCCAGCGCGTCGCCGCCCTCGGCGAAGTGCTTCCACTGCGGGTTGGCGCGCGCGATGTGGCCGCGCAGGCGGGCCGGCCTGCCCTCCCCCGTATCCAGCAGGAACGGCAGATGGGTGGCGAAGGGGCCGTCCGGCGTCTGGGTCACCAGCAGACCGAAGCCGTGCGCGCGGACCAGGGCGTACAGCGTCTCGGGATCGTCTTCGTTGAAGTGCGCGGGGACGTACACGGCTCGATCCATCCGAATGTGCATCAGTTCCGTTATCATATCCGTTTCCGGCGCTTGAGGAAACCGCCGCGCAGACTATTGTCGGTGCGCGGCACGCACGGGAGGCTTGCATGGCGGACGATGGGGCGGACGACGGGGCGGACGAGGTCGGGCGGGACGGCACGATCAGGGAGAAGCTGGTCGCCACCAAGGAAGCCTGGGCGCGGACGGGGCGCGGCCTGACCGGCGAGACGGCGGATCCCGCGCGCGACCGCCTGCCGCCGGGCCAGCACCTGACCACCGACTGGCCGGTGCTGGACCTGGGCGTCGTGCCGCGCGTCGACCGCGCCAATTGGCAGCTCACCGTCGACGGGCTGGTCGAGAACCCGGTGACATGGCGCTGGGATGATCTGCAGGCGCAACCGGTGTTCCGGTCGCTGTCCGACATTCACTGCGTCACCACCTGGTCGCGCTACGACAACCATTGGGAAGGGGTGAGTGCGAAGCACCTGCTGTCCGTCGTGCGGCCGGCGGCGGAGGCGGCGCACGTCGTCTTCCACTCCTTCGACGGCTACACCACCAACGTCCCGCTGCCCGCCTTCGACGACGACGACGTGCTGCTCGCCACCACCTGGGAAGGCGAGCCGATCAGCCGCGACCACGGCGGCCCGGTGCGCGTCATCCTGCCCAAGCTGTACCTGTGGAAAAGTGCGAAGTGGGTGAAGCGAATCGAGTTCGTGGCGACGGACCGCAAGGGCTATTGGGAGGTCCGCGGCTACCACAACGAGGCCGATCCCTGGAAGGAGGAGCGCTACAGCGAGTAGCGCCGACCGTCCGCCAACCATCCGCCCTTGCGACACTTCGTCCCGGCCCCGCCCCGCGCCGACGCGATGCCGACGTGATACGGCGGCGGCCGGCGGGCGACGCAAAACTGCGTCAATTCGCGACGTTGCGTCGCATCCTTGCGCCAGATCATTCCCTTTTCCGCATCCCCGCGGCTAAGACCCGCCCGAACGTGTCGGGCAGGGTCCGGCCGATTGGTTAGACCCGGCAATCTGATGTGCGGAAGGGAAGCGTTGATGACAGTGGATTCAGTCACGATCGCCTTCGTGGGGAGCGGCGGCGCCGGCGTTATGACGGCCGGGCAGATGTTGCTGGACGCCGCCGCCAACGTCGGCTGGTACGGCTTGATGTCGCGTTCCTCCGGACCGCAGATCCGCGGCGGCGAGGCCGCCGCCTTCGTGCGCCTGTCGCCGCGGCCGGTGCTGGCGCCGGGCGACCGGTTCGACGTCATCGTCGCCTTCGACTGGCAGAACGTGGAGCGCTTCGCCGCCGAACTGCCGCTCAGCGCCGACAGCGTCATCGTCACCGACCCCGCGCAGGGCGAGGTGCCGGCCGTGCTGGCGGCCAGCGGTGCCAAGCAAATCGAAATGCCCATCAAGGAGCTGGCCGCCGCCATCCCCGGCGGGCGCGTCAACATGGTGGGCCTGGGCGCCGTCGCCGCCGTGATCGGCCTGCCGCGCGCGGGCATCGACGCGGTGATCGAGAAGGCGCTGGGCAAGAAGGGCGAAGCGGCGCTCGCCGCCTCGGCCGCCGGCATCGACGCCGGTGCCAGGGAGGCCAAGGGCTGGAACCTGGGCCTGGAACTGCCCACCCCGCAGCGGGGGGGTGCCGCGCGCTGGAACATCTCCGGCAACGAGGCGGCCGGGCTGGGTGCGCTGAAGGGCGGGGTGAAGTTCTGCGCCGCCTATCCCATCACCCCGGCCACCGAGATCCTGGAGTGGCTGGCGCCCAACCTCGCCAAGACCGGCGGCGCCCTGGTGCAGGCGGAGGACGAGCTGGCCTCCATCACCATGTGCCTGGGCGCCTCCTTCGGCGGGGTGCCGTCGATCACCGCCACCGCCGGGCCGGGCCTGTCGCTGATGACCGAGGCGATCGGCCTGGGCGTGGCGTCCGAGACGCCGGTCGTCATCGTCGACGTGCAGCGCGGCGGCCCGTCCACCGGCATCCCCACCAAGTCGGAGCAGTCGGACCTGAACATCGCCGTCTATGGCCTGCACGGCGACGCGCCGCATCTGGTGGTCGGCCCGACCTCGATCGATGACTGCCTGTTCACCACCCAGTGGGCGGTGCACCTGGCCGAGGCGCTGCAGACGCCGGCCATCGTGCTGTCCGACCAGGCCATGGGCCAGTCGCGCGCCGTGGTCGACAAGCCGGCCGAGGCGCCCTTCGTCGCCAGGCGCCTGCTGGCCGACAGTCTCGACGGCGAGGCGAAATACAAGCGCTACGCCGACACGCCGTCGGGCGTCTCCCCCGCCGCGATCCCCGGCATGCCGGGCGGCGAACACACCGCCGACGGGCTGGAGCACGCGGAAAACGCCCTGCCCTCCTCGCAGTCGTCGGACCACCAGAAGCAGTTGGACAAGCGGCTGCGCAAGCTCACCAGCCACGACTTCGGCGACGCCTGGGCCGACATCGAGGGCGAGGGCGAGGTCGCGGTGGTGACCTGGGGCTCCTCCACCGGTCCGGCGCGCGAGGCGGTGCGGCGTCTGGCGGCGGAAGGCCGGAAGGCGCGGCTGGTCGCGCTCCGCCTGATCACGCCGGCGCAGCCGGCCAAGCTGGCGGCGGCACTGGAGGGCGTGGAGAAGGTGCTGGTGGTCGAGCAGACGCACGGCGCCCAGTTCCACAAGTTCCTGCGCGCGCACTACGACCTGCCGGGCACGGTGTCGGTGTTCAGCCGCCCCGGCCCGCTGCCGATCCGTGCCCGCGAGGTGCACGACACGCTGGCATCCCTGATCTGACCGGCCGGAGCACGAACGACATGGACACGCATCTGACCGAAGCCGCCGCCGGCCCCACGCCCCAGGACTACAAGTCCGACGTGAAGCCCATCTGGTGCCCGGGCTGCGGCGACTACTCCGTTCTGGCCGGCATCACCCGCGCCATGGCCACCATGGGGCTGGAACGCCACAACACCGCCGTGGTGTCGGGCATCGGCTGTTCCTCGCGCATTCCCGCCTACACGAGCTGCTACGGCTATCACGCCGTGCACGGCCGCGCGCTGGCCGTGGCGTCCGGCCTGAAGCTGGCCCGGCCGGATCTGGCCGTGCTGGTGTTCGGCGGCGACGGCGACGGTTTCTCCATCGGCGGCAACCACTTCCTGCACGCCTGCCGGCGCAATGTGGACATGACCTACATCGTCATGGACAACCAGGTCTACGGCATGACCAAGGGCCAGGCCTCGCCCACCACCGAGTCCGACTGGTGCGAGAGCAAGCTGACGCCGGAAGGGCCGGGCGTGAACCCGATCCAGCCGGTGCAACTGGCGCTGGCCTGCGGCGCCAACTTCGTGGCCCGCGGCTTCTCCGGCAACCCGAACGAGGTGGCGCGCCTGATCGTGGAAGGCGTGAAGCACCCCGGCTTCTCGGTGATTCACGTGCTGTCGCCGTGCGTCACCTTCCGCCCGGAACAGCGCACCTGGAAGAGCACCGTGCACCCCTATGGCCGCGAGCCGACGGACGACCCGAACGAGGCGATGCGCGCCGTTCTGGAAGACGACGGGTTCGGCCTGGGAATCTTCCTCGCCGGCAACCGCCGGCCGTTCCAACCCGCGTCGGCGGCGTCCCGGACGATCGCCCAGATCGAGGAGGGCTTCGCGGTATGAAGACCAAGGTCCTGAACGGGGCGGCCAACGTCGGCCTGTTCCTCGCCCACGCGCTGGAACTGGAGAACGAGGCCGCCGAGCGGTACGAGGAACTGGCCGACAGCATGGAGGCCCACAACAACGTGGAGGTCGCCACGCTGTTCCGCGACCTCGCCGGCTATTCGCGCAAGCACGCCGCCGAGGTGAAGCAGGTGGCGGCCGAGCACGGTCCCGTCCCGAAGGTCGCCCCGTGGGAGTTCCAATGGGACTCCACCACGGAATCACCGGAGGCGGCGGGCTTCGAGCACGCGCATTATCTGATGAAGCCGCACCACGCCCTGACCATGGCGTTGCTGTCGGAGACGCAGGGCAACACGTACTACGCCTCGGTCGCCGCCGAGACGAAGGACCCGGAGGTCGCCCGCCTCGCCCGCGCGTTCGCGGAGGAGGAGGCCCAGCACGTCACCTTGGTGCGCAAGTGGCTGGAGCGCTATCCGGCGCCGAAGGACGGCTGGGACGACGACCCCGACCCGCCGAACATCTCGGACTGAGGCATCCCGGATTGATGCGGCGCGCACAACGGTGCTAAACGCAAGGGGGCCTGCGGGCCCCCTTTGTCGTGTTCACATTCCGGAATCCCCATGACCATCGGCGCCGAAGACGACGTGCCGTCCCCCTGCGTGCGGCTGTGCACGCTGGACCCGGCCACCGACGCGTGCGTCGGCTGCCTGCGGACCAGGGGCGAGATCAAGGCGTGGCGTGGGTTGGAACCGGCGGCGAAACGTGCGCTCCTGGTGGAGCTGGAGGGGCGCCGAAGCCGGCGGTCCGGCGCCCTTCCCGGCGTCACGCGGCGCGCGTGACGGTGAGGCCGAGCGCCTCGAGGCTCTCGCGCACGTCCTGGAACTTGCGGACGTAGCGGCTCTTGTACAGTTCGAAATCGGCGGCGATGGCCTGCTCGGCGTTCGCGGACTTCGAGAACTCTTCCACGCGGTGCGGGTTCTCCGCCCGGTAGAGAGCGAAGGCGCCTTTGTTCAGCAGATCGTCGGTCATTGGTTGCTTTCCCGAAACGGAGGGGATGATTTGGTACCCTCACTAACCGATACAACGGCGACGCTCAAGTTAAAATATTGCGTCGCAGCATGAACCAACACGCATAGGTCGGGTGGTATTCCCGACCTTGCGCGATTTTGGCGAGAGTCTTTGGGGGCGGGGCCACCGCCTCAGGATTGTTTACAAAGCGGATTGGTTCGCATCGATACCGAATGCGGAATGCTGTCGATCAGCCCGGCCATGACGGTCAGGCCGGTGTCTGGCTGATCGGGAAAGCGCCCCCCGCTCACGCCACCGCGTTGCGCAGCTCGGCCATACGGTCGTGGTCGACGCGGATGCGGTCGAGGTGAGGGCTGACGGCGACGATGACGTCGGGGGGGAGTTCCTTCGCCAGCGCCTCCTCGTAGCGGCGCACGCACTCGCTCTCGCCGCGCTGCACCTCGGCCAGCATGGCGGCGCGGTCGTGGCCCAGCACGGTCGACTTCAGTTCGAGGAAGAAACGATGCGCGCTGCCGACCACGGTGCCGCCCATGTCCGGCGCCCCGCCCTGCTCGGCCACGGTGCGCTGAAGCTCGTGCACGATGGCGCCGCGCTGGTCGGCGAGGTCGCTGAAGAGCGCCTTGAGATCGGGATCCTCGCTGCTCTCCGCCGCCTGCCGGTACCCTTCGTGGCTGTCCTCGACGATGCGAATGAGATCGTTGAGCGTGTCCACGATCTCGTTCTTGCCCATCATGGCGGCACTCCCTCGCCCGGAAACGTCCGGCGGAATCAACCACCGACGCACGGCAAAGGTTCCGTTTCGCACCCGCCACACGCGACGATGCGCCATCGGCGCTGTTGTACCGCAAACCGGCGCACCCCCTTGCGCCCTTCAAACGTTAACCCGGAGGAATACGGTGGCCGATATCAAGGAAACTCTGGTGGACTGGCTGCGCGACGCCTACGCCATGGAGAACCAGGCCGTCGAGATGCTGGAGCGTCAGACCGAACGCCTGGAGAACTACCCCGACGTCCTTGCCAAGGTGCGCGAGCACGTCGCCGTCACCCGCCGGCAGGCGGACCGCGTGCGCGAGTGCCTGCAGCGGCTGGACACCGACACCTCGTCGATCAAGACCGGCATCGGCATGCTGATCGGCAACGCGCAGTCGCTGTCCGGCGTCTTCGCGTCCGACGAGGTGGTCAAGGCCGGCATCTTCAACTACGCCTTCGAACAGTTCGAGATCGCCAACTACCGGGTCCTGGTCGCGACGTCCCGGCAGGTCGGCGACGCGGAGATCACCCGCCTCCTGGAGGAAAACCTCCGCGAGGAGGAGGAGATGGCGCGCTGGATTGAAAGCAACATGCCACAGCTCACGCAGACCTACCTGCAGCGCAAGATGGCTGGCCAGCATGCGGAAGCGAAACGCTGACCGCATCCCGCCCGAAACCATCGGCGCGGCGCAGTCCGCGTGATCGCCAAGGAAAGCGGCCGCCGAATCTCTTTCGGCGGCCGTTTGGCGTCCTGCCTCCCTGAAGACGGAGAAAAACGCGGCCGACGAATCGATCCGGCCCGCATGGCGGAACAATTGGTATTTTTTTAACCGCCCCTGCGTGCCATCGGTGGCTTCATGCTCGAAATGTCATATTTCCCTTGTTAGTATGTCAATCTGGATACATAGCCCAAAAGCAAAAAGAACAGCCGCCATCAACGAGCTCGAACCATTGGCGCCGTACGCGGAGTCCCGCCCGGCGTCACGGCGTCGGGAAGAGGCACGAGGATCACCCACCATGAGCGACGCGAACACCGACATCGAACGGAGGCGCCGTGTCTCCGCCTACTTCGGCCTGGACGACCTGACCATCGCCACGCTGCGCCAGCTGCAGCCGGTCATCGACAAGGCCATTCCCGGCATCCTCGAGCGCTTCTACGAACGCACCCTGCAGCAACCGGAACTGGCCCGCCTGTTCCGGGATCCGCAGAGCATGGAAAGGGCCAAGCGGGCGCAGGCCACGCACTGGCGCCGGCTGTTCGAGGCGCGCTTCGACGAAGCCTACTGGTCGTCGGTGCGGGCCAGCGCCGCCGCCCACCACCGCGCCGGCCTGGCACCGGACTGGTACGTGGGGGCCTACACCTTCGTCCTGCGCGAGATGGTGGCCGCCGTGGCGCGCGAACGCGCCGCGCTGTTCACCACCGGCAGCCGTCTGGCCGACATCGCGCGCGCGCAGCAGGCCGTCATCTCCGCCGTCATGTTCGACATGGAGGCGGCGCTGTCCCTCTATTGGGACCGGCTGCAGGAGGAGCGCGTCAGCGCCGTGGACAACATGGTCGACCACATCGACCACGAATCCTCCGACATGGTGCGCAGCGTGCTGGGCTTCACCGACGACCTGACGCGCACGGTCAGGGACCTGGACCGCGTGTGCGAATCGGTGGAAGACACGGTGGTGACCGCCGCGGAGTCGGCGCAGACCTCGCTGGGCTCGGCGCAGACGGTGGCATCGGCGGCGGAGGAACTGAACGCCGCCATCGGCGAGATCGCGCGCCAGGTGAACGACGCCGCACACACCGCCCGCACGGCCGTGTCCGACAGCGATTCCGCCAAGCAGGTCATGCACCAGCTGAGCGCCGCAGCACACGAGATCGGCAGCATCCTGGACATCATCCGCACCATCGCCGAGCAGACCAACCTGCTGGCGCTGAACGCCACCATCGAGGCGGCACGGGCCGGCGACGCCGGCAAGGGGTTCGCCGTCGTCGCCAACGAGGTGAAGCACCTGGCCAACCAGTCGGCGCAGTCGGCCGACGAGATCGCCGGCAAGGTCGCCGCCATCCAGGAGGTGACGCAGTCCGCCATCACCGGCATCGAGCGCGTCGCCAACACCGTGCACCACATGGAGGAGATCAACGCCTCCATCTCCACCGCCATCGAGGAGCAGTCGGCGGCCACGCAGGAGATCGCCCGCAACGTGGCCGAGGTGGCGGAGAACGCCCAGAACGTCGGCCGGATGATGGAGACGGTGAAGGGCGACACCCGCACCGCCACCGGCGTCGCCCACACCGTGGGGAGCAGCGCGGACCGGATGCGCGAGGCGCTGGTGCACATGCCCAAGCTGCTGGCGCGGGCCATCCGCAACTCCTCCGACATGGCGAACCGCCGCAAGACGCGCCGCCGCCCGACCCTGCACGAGACCACCGTGCACGCCGGCACCACCAGCGCACCGGGGCTGGTGCGCGACCTGTCGGAACAGGGCTGCTATGTCGAGACCGCGCTGACCGTCGGCCAGGGCGCCACCATCGAGGTGGGGCTGCCCGGCGGCATCGCCGCGCGCGGCACCGTGGTGGCGCACACCAAGGGCGGCGTGCACGTGCGCTTCGCCGACGGCGTGCTGAGCGCCGCCGACGCCGACCGCATCAGCCTGGAGAGCATGCGCAAGATCGTCGAGTTGGCGAAGAACGACCACCGCGCCTTCGTCGACAAGATCTACGAGGCGCTGGAAGGCAAGCGGCAAATGATCGCCGCCGATCTGTCGACGCACCACTCCTGCCGGCTGGGCCGCTGGTACGACCACGTCAACGACCCGGTCACCATGCGCCTGAACGCCTACCAGGGCATGGCCGACCCGCACCGCGCCGTGCACGAGAAGGGCCGCGAGGTGATGCTGGCGTTGGAGGCGGGAAACCGCGCCGCCGCGGAGCGCCACGCCGCCGACATGAAGGCGCAGTCGCTGGAGATCCTGCGCCTGCTCGACAGCCTGGGCAGCGAGTACTCCGGATCCGTTGGGGACTCCGGCCGCGATGAGCGGGCGCCGATGCTGCGCGCCGCAGAATAGGCGGAGCAGGAGAGGGCGCGTTCAGGCGCGGGCGCCGGTCCGGGCCGGCGCGGCGTCCTGGTCGCGCCGCAGGCTCCACGCGTGACCGGACAGCGCCAGCGCGTCGGCGCACAGGCCGAAAGCCGACCCTGCCAGCCCGTTGTGCCCGGCGCCGCTCAACGTGGCGGCCAGGAAGCAGCGGCGCATGGCGCCGCGGTCGGTCTGCCATCGTCCCAGGCTGCCGAGGGCGAAGCCGGCGGCCGAGAAGGCCGACATGACGCCGAGCCACGTGACCGCGGCGACGGCGAGGCCGCCCAGCACCGTCGCCAGGAACAGCGCCCCGGCCCAGCGCGGCCGCTCCGCCGGCAGGGCGGTGGCCATCTGCACGAGGCCGAGCGCGCACATGAGTGTACCGGTGTACGCCCCCAGCGCGTGATAATGCAGCGCGAACGCCGTGCACCCGGCCGCCTGCGCGCCGAGGATGGCGCGCCGGTCGCGCAGCAGGGTGGACGCGGTTCCGAAGAGGAGTCCGACGGCACCGGTCAGGGTCACGACCGTGAACGCCGGAAGATGGTTCAGCAGAAACACCATGTCGGCCGCCTTTGGTTCCGTTTGCTGCACCGCAGCAAGGACGGCGGACCCTAGGAGCGACCGGTTAAGCGGATATGAACGGGGCCGTGACGAAAAGGGGGTGGGAGGGCCGGCAAGTCATCGGCCAAGTCGGGCGGCAAGTTGAGGCCCGGAAACGACAAAGCCCGGCGCGAAGGCCGGGCTTGTGGTCGATGTAGAGTGGAAGTGGCGCGCCCGAGAAGATTCGAACTCCTAACCCTCAGATCCGTAGTCCGGGGAAATGACCTTGCGCTGGCTAGCAAACGGTGCACCAACCTGCGCAAGCCATTGATGCATAACTGGTATTCTTGCAAAGCCCCGCATGGGCATGCAGCGTCTTGCACGCATTGCGGGTCCTGCGATGTACCTGCCGCCTCCCACGTTGTACCTTGACGGCTGGCAATCACGCGCGGAGGCAAGCCTATGGCCGTCATGAAGCTCACCAAGCGTTCCGTCGAGGCTGCGGCCCCCGGAACCTACTTCGACACCGATATTCCGGGTTTCGGGCTGCGGGTCGATCCCACCGGCAACCGGACGTACTTCATCAAGCTGAAGGTGCGAGACGGCGCTCAACGCAAACCCACCATCGGCCGCCACGGGATTGTCACCTGCGATCAGGCCAGGGACAGGGCGCGCGACCTTTATATCCGCGCACGGGACGGCGAGGATCCGATTGCCGAACGGTGTGCATCGGCTTGCAACACTGGGCCAGTTTCAGGGGTGATCGGCGTCCAATAACCAGCCACCCCTGATCTGGCAGGCTACCACCCTGGGTTCGGACGACAGGGTGGCGGACAGGGATGCTGACGGTGGAGACGATTGC